>CAKSBK010000069.1 GCA_934438035.1 uncultured Christensenellaceae bacterium | reverse complement strand
ATATATTAAAGCCGCTTAAATATGAAAAGCTTGCCGGGGTTTTAAATGATTGCTTCAAGGCTCTCAGCGAAAACGCCCCTAAAATAACCGTTCGTACGCAATACGGATTTCATAGCGTGCCGGTAAATGATATTGAATATGTTGAAGCATGCAACAGAAAAGTAAGGTTGACGGTTGAGGGCGGAAAATGCATAGAGGCGCTCGATACTTTTACGCATATTGAAGAAAAATTATGCGTTTATGATTGCTTCTTTAAATGTCACAGAAGCTATATCGTGAATTTTTCTGCGGTGAATCATTTTAACTCTGCGGAAATAATTATGCGTATGGGTGACAGGGTGCCGATTGCCCGCGGCCTCGGAAAGACGTTCAGGGAAGCATATTTTGCAAATATGTTTAATAAGGAGAGCGAAGTGTGATGTTTTTTGAAATACTCTCTTTATTAAGATATTCGCTTGTGCTTCTTTTCGGAATATTGGTTTCCGCTTCCTTTTCGGGGATTCGTTACGGAAAAAAGAATTGCGCGATATTCGGGCTGTTTTTTACGGCGGACGCGTTTTTACAGCTGGCTTTGGACCTTGCTTACGGTTATGAGATAGTTTTTGTGCTTTATCCGTTATTAACGCATATTCCGCTCGTGCTAATCTTAGTGCTGATATATTCTAAACCGTTTTCTCAGTCCGTTTTGGCGGTAAGCTCGGCATATTTATGCTGTCAGCTCTGCAACTGGCTTTCGGAAATCCCCGCGCTTTTGAATTTGCCGGAATACGTTTCGGATATAGTGTATATTTTGGCTATTGCGGTGTTTTTTCCGATTATTATGCGCTTTGTTGCGCCGCCTGTCTCCAAGCTTATGTCTAAGCCGAGAAAAGTAATAATCTGCCTTTCGATTGTTCCCGTTTTTTATTATATATTTGATTATGCGGCTACCGTATATACGGATTTACTGTATTCAGGAAATCGTGTGGTTGCGGAGCTTGCGCCTTTTATGCTTTGCATGTCTTACCTTATTTTCTGTGTGGTATATTTTAAGCAGCATGAGGAATCGGAGCAAATTGAAACCAAAAACAAGCTTATGATAATAAGGTGGCAGCAAGCTCAAAAGGAAGTTGAGACTATACGCAGAAGCGAGGAGAAAATAGCTATAATGCGGCACGACATGCGGCATTTTCTTAACGGCATTTTGGCGCTTCTCAATGACGGCGATGTTGAAAAAGCAAAAAGCTATGTTGAAGAAATTATAGATTCGGCGGCGAAAACCGTTAAAAAAAGATATACCTCAAACGATACGGTAAACCTAATAATATCCTTTTACGAGAATATGATGGAGGAAAAAGATATCCGCTTTTTTGCTAATGTCGGAATATCAAAGGAGCTTTTGATTACCGACGTAGATATAACTCAAATACTTTCAAACGCTCTTGAAAATGCGATAAACGCCGTGTGCGAGCTTGAGAGTAACAAGCGAAGCATAAGCCTTGAAATGGGCGAAAAAGGCGGAAAACTATTGATATGCGTTAAAAACCCGTATAAAACGCCGCCTAAATTTATTGACGGAATGCCTGTTTCTGACGCGGAAAACCACGGCTTCGGAACGCAAAGCATATGCTATACCGCAGAAAAGCTTAACGGAAATTGCATGTTTAGCTGTGAAAACGGCATGTTTATATTGCGGGTGATAATTTAAAAACCAAATTGACGTGCATTTTGAGCTTTAACTATAACAAGCGTGTTGTTGATTTTTCTTAAACGAAGTATCTTTTGCGGTATGAAATTAAAATTCCTTTTGATAATTGCGCGCGGATTAAAATATTTTTGCGGATTTTGCATACGGCTTTAAAATCTCATGCAATACCGGCGGGGGAATAAGGAAATAGTAAGAGAAAACGGAGCCTAAAAGGAGCAAAAACGAGCTTCAGCCGCGCAGAAAGCAAGCGTATACGAAAAACAGGCGCAAAAGCAGCAGGAAAAGAGGACGATTTATATGGTGTAAGCAATCCGCTCGGAGGATGATTTTCGGCGGGCTTTTTTGTTATAACGTATTATTGCAAGCGCAGCTTGAGTACTGTTTTTGTGGTTTTTATCCGATTGATGCGGTATAATTATTTTGTGGAAAAAACGGATAACTCAAAGACCCGAAAGGAGGATTCTCATGGCGTCTAATTACACAGGAATGATGAAGTATTGCGTTATCGGCAATATTGTCAAGAAGCGTATTGATGAAAATGGCGAAACAAAATACGGTGTGGCGGTTTTCCCCGGAGGCAGGAAGGTTTATATAAGCAGGAACCTTGAAAATAATAGGGTTGTCGTAATGGGTCTAAACAGATTTAAAAGCAGTTATTCGCTTGAATGGGTGCCGCTTGACTGTATAGAAAACATTCGCCCTTCACGTACATTTAAGCCAAGAGTAATTGAATTATCGCTTGATTATGAAAGCGAGTATCAAAGCTTATGGTTTCGCTACAAGGCGGAGGATAAGATAGCTGTGGAAGAGTATGCTCGGATACTGAACCGACTGAAAGCGGGCGACCGGACGGCTATGGAGCAATACTACAGAGATATTGAACTGTTGTATTATGAAGATGATTGATATTGGGCCCGGAACTGTTTATATCATGATCGGAATCCAAGGAAGCGGCAAATCGTTATTCTGCGCACGTTATTTGCCCGGCGTTCAGCGCGTCAATCTTGATACGCTGAAAACAAGAAATAACGAAAAGCGGTTGATTGACCGGTGCTATGAATCCGGCTGCAGCTATGTGGCGGATAATACCAATCCAACCCGTGAAGACAGGGCGCGTTACATTCTTCCTGCAAAAGAAAACGGCTACCGCATTATCGGATATTTCATGCAGTCGCGCCTTAAGGAATGTATTAAACGGAATAATACTCGGGAAGGGAAGGAAAGGATACCGGAAAAGGCAATTGCGGCTACCCAAAACCGTTTGGAGCTTCCGAGTTATTCCGAGGGCTTTGATGAGCTGTATTTTGTTGCAAACGACGGAACGGATATGATAATATCGGAATGGAGGGAAGCATAAATGAATTTCGACGAGCTTGACGCAAAAATGCGAGTATACGAGGAATCTCTTGACCAGGTGCTTCTGCCGGAACTTTATCTTGTTGCTCGTTTGGACGGCAATTGCTTTACCCGTATGACGAAGGAGATATGCCGTTTCGAGGCTCCGTTTGACGAGCGTTTCCGGGACATGATGATAGAGACCGTAAAGGCGCTTATGAATTACGGTTTCCGCGTCGTTTACGGTTATACCGAAAGCGATGAAATATCCCTGCTGTTCCATCCGGAAGAGAAAAATTTTGGACGCAAAGTCAGGAAGTATAACTCACTGTTGGCGGGCGTAGCCAGCGCAGCCTTCTCAATGCAGCTGGGACGGCAGGCAATATTTGACTGCAGGATGGTACCGCTTCCGACGATAGAGCGTGTGCAGGATTACTTCCTGTGGAGACAGGAGGACGCGCATCGCAACTCTTTGAATTCACATTGCTATTGGACGCTGCGAAAGCAGGGCATGAGCGTTACCGAGGCTGCAAAGATGCTTGAAGGCAGGTCAGCCACTTTCAAAAATGAGCTGCTTTTTCAGAACGGGATTAACTTCGATAAGCTGCCAAGCTGGCAGAAATACGGAATTGGCGTCTATTGGGATAAGTTTATCAAGCAGGGTTATAATCCTGTTACGGGTGAAACGAAAACTGCGCAAAGACGTGCGCTCAAGGCGGATTTCGAGATTCCGCTCAGGGAGGAGTATGCCGAATTTATCTCGAAAATGCTATAATAGCTAACAATCAAAGGCTCAGCTTGAGTTAAATAAAAAACACCATAAGCGTGCTTTATGCAGGCAGATGTTTTTAAAGACTTTGCAGGCTGCGCATATGCCGATGGCTTTTGCGAGGGCATGACCGTTTAAGAAGCGCCGTGGTCTAAAGATTATCCGAATTATGCGGTTAAGATGTTTTTTTTGGCGCGTAATACCTGCTTATTATTAATAACAGCGAATATTTGCGGAACTGTGCGTCATTATATGAGAACGGCTATGACGAGAAAGTCAAAAGGCCGCATTGTATGGAGGAGAGTAGGGTACCCAAAAAACGCTTTTAATGGATTTCGAAATTCGAGATGCTTAAAAGTGTTTTTTATGAAATGATTTTCAAAAGTTTAGGTATAAAATACTTTTTAAAAAATCGTGTACAAACAGAGAAACACCGCATAACAATGCGGTGTTTTTACGTTTTGGCGGAGGCGAGGGGAAGTCGAACATTTATTTCTCCCATTATAACCGCCTTTTTAAGCATTGTGGCGGAATTTTTTCTAAAATATTAGATTGTATTTTTATCTTCTTTTTGCTTATCCTTTAAAGCAAGCATTACTAAATATCTTGCCATTGATAAGCCGAGCTTGTCCGCCTGCTGCTGTATCAGTTCCTTTTCTTCTACACTAAGCCTAAGTTGAAGTAGTTGCGTCTTTGCTGCCATTATACTACCTCATTATAGGGTATACTATCTTGATAGGCACTATCAGGACAAATATCAATTTCATCATTCCAGCCGACAGTATAATCCAATACTATATGTGCTGTATTAAAAAAGGATATATCATTTAATTTTCTGTAAGCATTAGTATAGAGAAAGGGTTTCATATCATAAAGCTTTACTTCGCCGTTATCAAATGTAAGCGTTAAGGTATAGTCATCATTGGCTACAACTTTGGTAATAGTGCGACAGCCGTTATCAAAATATTCTTTTACTTCCGGCGGCATTTCACAATTTGGCATTGATTTATCTCCTTTGTTTAACTTCTGTATATAATATAGCATCGTGTAGTTACATTATCAACACCATAGACTTTGTTCGCTCTGCCGTTCGGTTTGTTCATTAGCAGAATTATCAGTTACACCTTGATTTTTATTTTCTTCCATAAATATTTCACTTTTATAAGTTACGGCGTGCTTGCCGTTCCTTTATTCAGTTGTTATTTATCGTCTCTTCCGTAAAAAGACAAAATAAAAAGAGTTAATCAGTTTTATTACTTCTGCTAATAAGTAAGCTTCTCTGATTAACTCTTAAAGTTTTTGGTGTTTATATTTGGTTTTATAGGTCTATTCTATCTTCTATAATTTCGTGAACTTGTAAAAAAGCAACATACATAGATTGCTTATACTCATTAGTCGGGTCTGCTTCAACCTCCTTTTTAGCTTCCTCATATCTTTCTTCAAGTTCGTCTATTATAGAATTTATAGCAAAATCCGTTAATTTTCTCATTGATTATTTCTCCTTTCTAATTCAAGTCTTGCTGATTTGATAATCTTATTAGCGGTATTTATTTCTTTCTCCCAATGATTAATTAAGCCTTTGGTGTTGTTCTGTTAGGTTATTCCAATTAGCAACAAATTCTTCCGGGTGATTGATACAAGCAAGAATAGGACTATCTTCTTCACCATAATAATCTGGTTTTACAAACCCCTTTTCGTTCATAGTTATACTCCTTTTAACTCTTTAAAAAGTTGTGTTTGATTATATTGGATTTTTACTTAATTCTAAACTGTTCTAATTCGCCACTTGCTTTTATATCAGCAAAGGTTCTGCCTTTTGCTTCTTCTCTCTTACAATACTTGTCTAAATCTCTTATTCTGTATTTACTTCCTGTTTCTGGTTGGTTAATACAACCAAGAATAGGACTATCTTCATCACCATAATAATCTGGTTTTTTATTTTCCATTTCTTTCAAAGTGATACTCCTTTTAACTCTTTAAAAAGTTGTGTCTGATTTATATTGAATTTTTAGTTGATTTCTTTGCCGTTTTTATAGGCTTCTCTTGCTTCATTTAAGGACATAGTATTACACCAGCCTGTTCCCCCTTTATCCGGTCTTTCTTCTTGATATTCATCATTTTGCCAATTGCAAATAGGACATTCTTCAAAAGGTTCTTTGAATATATGCTTCCCGCAAACGGGACAAATTTTCGTATATGCCATGGTATTTATACTCCTTTATATTTGCTGATTTGATAATCATATTAGCGGTATTTATTTCTTTCTCCCAATGATTAATTA
>CAKSBK010000068.1 GCA_934438035.1 uncultured Christensenellaceae bacterium | reverse complement strand
TTTGGAAGAAATTTTGAAGGTGCTTGTAGTTGAAAAGGCAACCTTTGCAACTGAGGCGCTGGAGGTTACTCCGGAATTTCATAAAAAAGCGCTTGCGCTTTTGCCCGAGGGAACTCCTGTTGATTATATACCTCATAAGGAGCTTAAAAAGAGAAGCGAAGACGCAAAGGCGATTGTGCTTACAGGTGAATTTACCGGATATACAAATGTAATAATAACCTGCGGCTGCGCATATTAAAAATTAGGGCACGGCATTTTGCCGTGCTTTTTTATATTCGCAAAGGGTCAAACTGTTAATTGACCCTTTATTTTTTTGGTGTTATAATGATAGTTGTATTATAATGCATATTTGCATATAAAAGGAGAATTGATTTGTCTCATGTAACGATACCCGACGAGCTTCTTTCAAGAGTTGAAAAGCCTGCCAGATATACCGGCGGGGAGCTCAATATGGTAAAAAAAGACGAAACGCAGGATATACGCTTTTTATTTGCGTTTCCTGATATATATGAAGTCGGAATGAGCAATTTAGGCACAACTATATTATATTGGCTTCAAAACGAACGTGAAGACTGTTATTGCGAGCGCGCATACGCGCCTTTTAAAGACATGATGGAGGAAATGCAAAAAGCGGATATTCCTCTTTATTCCTTAGAGACGCATACTCCCGCGGCGGAGTTTGATATGATAGGATTTAACCTTTCTTACGAGATGTGCTATACTACCGTATTAAAGGTTTTGGAGCTTTCGAGAGTTCCTTTGTTTGCGAAGGACAGAGACGAGAGCTTTCCGCTTGTAATTGCGGGAGGCACTTGTACGTATAACCCCGAGCCGGTATGCGATTTTTTTGATTTATTTATAATCGGCGAGGGCGAAGAGGTAAATAACGAGCTTCTTGATTTATATAAAATTCATAAGAAAAAAGGCTATGTTAAAACGGACTTTTTAAAGGAAGCCGCGAAAATAGAGGGAGTATACGTACCCTCTCTTTACGAAGTGGAATATAACGAAGACGGAACGGTTAAATCCGTAACGGGACCGCAAATGCCCATAAAAAAGAGATTCGTTAAGGATTTTAACGCTTCGTATTTCCCGGAAAAACTTATAGTTCCGTTTATAAGTCTTGTTCACGACAGAGTAACTCTTGAGATTTTCAGAGGCTGCACAAGGGGCTGTCGTTTTTGCCAGGCAGGATATATCTACCGTCCTAACCGAGAAAGAAAAAAAGAGACGATTGAAAAACAGGCGGACGAGCTTATTAATTGCACCGGATATGAAGAGCTTTCCCTTTCATCTTTAAGCTCGGGAGATTATTCGCAGATTAACGACCTTACGATAGAGCTTATAGATAAATTTGAAAAACAGCATGTTTCCGTTTCGCTGCCCTCTTTAAGAGTGGATTCTTTTGAAAAGGAATATGCAAAAAGAATGCAGAGCGCGAGAAAATCAAGCTATACCTTTGCGCCCGAGGCGGGAACCCAGCGGTTAAGAGACGTAATAAATAAAAATGTTACGGAAGAAGATTTACTGCGCGCGGTAAGATATGCCTTTGAAAGCGGAGCTACTTCAATTAAGCTTTATTTTATGATAGGCTTGCCCACAGAGACCTTCGAGGATCTTGACGGAATAGTGAGCTTGGTAAAAAAGGTGATAGGAGTGTTTTCAAGCGTGCCTAAGGAGTTAAGAAAGGGCGCTTTAAAGCTGCATGTTTCAACATCCTCTTTCGTTCCTAAGCCGTTTACGCCTTTTCAGTGGGAGCCTCAGGATTCCACGGAGCTTTTAAGAGAAAAGCAGATATATTTAAAGGAGCAGTTTAAGCCCATAAAACAGGTTAAATATAATTGGCATGACACAAGGACGAGCTTCCTTGAGGCTGTTTTTTCGCGGGGAGACAGAAGACTTTCCGGCGTTATTTACAGTGCCTATAAAAACGGGGCGATGTTTGACAGCTGGCAGGATTATTTCAGGCAGGAATATTGGGACGACGCATTTATAAAAGCGGGGTTAGACCCTCACTTTTATGCAAACAGGCGCAGGGATATAAACGAAACTTTGCCTTACGACCATATTGACTGCTATGTTTCAAAGAGCTATTTTAAAAGAGAGCTTAAGAAAGCCACGGAAGCAAAAACAACGGATGATTGCAGAAACGGCTGCACGGGATGCGGCTTCGGAGGAAAATGCGAAAATGCGTTTAGGAATTAAATTTTCAAGAACGGGGGAGACGAGGTTTGTTTCTCACCTTGATATGCAGCGTCTGTTTTCCAGGGCGCTGAGGAGAACGGGTTTGCCGGTGAAATTTTCACAGGGATTTAACCCGCATATTTTAACAAGTTTTGCTTCGGCTTTGTCGGTGGGAACGGAATCTCACGGCGATTACATGGAGTGTTATACCGTAAGCGACGTATCGCCGGAAGAGGTCAAAAAAAAGCTTAACGACGTCATGCCCGATGGCATAGAGATTTTAAAGGCGGGAAAGATTGACGAGAACGAAGAAAAGCTGATGGCAGCCTGCAGAGCCGCAAAGGTTACGGTTATTGCGGAAAATTTCGCAAAAGATGCTATAGATTCGGGAATAAAAGAGATACTTACTTTAAACGAATGCATATGCGAAAAAAAGTCTAAAGGAAAAATAAGACAGTTTGATATACGTCCGCTTATTTACAATGTGGATTTTTCGAAGGAGAACACGGTTTTAACCGTGGCGCACAGCGGCAGCGGCTCTCTTCCGCCCGCAGTGCTTATTGAAGAGGCTAAAAAAAGAGCCGGCGTTTTGTGTGAAACGAGGGTTATAAGAGAAGACCTGCTTATAGATAAAAGCGGAGAGCTTGTTTCTATGGGCGAGTTGTTTTGCGAAGTATAATACGCTTAGGCGTTTAAATATTTTTTATTTTTAATAAAAGGAGTTTATTGTGAAAAAACAGATAATTGCCGACGTTAACCCTCATGAAGTCAGGGTTGCTTTGCTTGAAGACGACGAGCTTGCAGAGATACACGTCGAGCTGAGAGGGCATGAGCGCCAGGTAGGCAACATCTATAAGGGCAGGGTCGCAAACGTTCTTCCGGGAATGCAGGCTGCGTTCGTTGACGTCGGCCTTGAAAGAAACGCATTCTTATATGCGGGAGATATAAGGGTAGATAAAGCGGATTTTGAATTTGAAGGAGAAAATGCACCCGATGACAGCAGCTTTGAAGCGCTTCCTATTCAAGATATGCTTAAACGCGGACAGGAAATAATGGTGCAGGTGTTAAAACAGCCCGGCGGAACAAAGGGCGCAAGGGTAACGACTCACGTCACTCTTCCCGGAAGAATGCTCGTTTTGATGCCGACCATAGATCATGTCGGAGTATCAAGAAGAATTACGGATGAGGCTGAAAGAGAACGCCTAAAGGAGATTTTTACCAGAATTAAGCCGGAGGGCATGGGCGTAATAGTCCGCACAGTTGCCGAAGGCGCGGACGAAAGCGAGTTTGTAACGGAGATTCGTTTTCTTGAAAGGCTTTGGGGCAGGATACAAAAAAAGTCCAACATGTTAAACGCGCCTAGACTTATCCATGCCGAAGAAACGCTTCTTTTCAGAACGGTAAGAGACGTTTTCACGCCGGAGGTAAAGGAGTTTATAATAAACGACTACGAGTATTATCAAAAGGTGCTCGCAATGGTGAGAATAACTCAGCCGGAAATGGTGGAAAACGTTAAATATTACGACGGAAGCGATAATATCTTTGACAGATATTCTCTTGAAAGCAAAATAGACAAAACCGTTCAAAGAAAAATATGGCTTAAGAGCGGGGCGTATCTCGTTATAGACGAGGCGGAGGCTTTAACGGCAATAGACGTAAATACGGGAAAATATATCGGCGAATTTGATTTGCAGGAGACGATTTTCAACACGAATCTTGAAGCGGCAAAGGAAATTGCCCGCCAGCTGCGCTTAAGAGATATCGGGGGGATAATAATAATCGACTTCATAGATATGGAAGAGGTTGAAAACAGAAAAAAGCTTCTTGAGAAGTTTGAGGAGTTTTTAAAGGAAGACAGAACGAAGACAAACGTGCTTGGAATGACGGAGCTCGGGCTTGTGGAAATGACGAGGAAAAAGGTAAGAAGAAAGCTTTCTACGATAGTTGAGACGACCTGCCCCTATTGCTCCGGGACGGGCAAGGTTTACAGCAACCCGACAATGATGATGCGTTTAAGAAGGGAAGTTATAAGGGCGGTAAACAATTCCGATTCGGAAGCGTTTATGGTTGAGCTTGCGCCTTCGGTTGCGGATTACGTTATGCAGATGAATGCGAACAACGAGGCGATATTGCCAAAGTTTGAGGGAAGAAAGTTTTATTTTACCGAAAACAAGCTTGCGCATATACACAGTATAAAAGTTACCAGCATTGTAGATTATAAAAAAGCGGCCGGGAAGTACAGCGAAGCACAGAGCTTTTTTTAAAAAAAGCTTGTAATACGGGCTTTTCTGTGCTACTATAGTGTTGTAATAGCTCTGTTTTATGAAGAGTGGGTCTTTTCCCACTCTTTGAATTTTGTAGGGGCTTTTTTGTGAGGTATCGATGTCAAAAAAAACAGAAACGATTGAGAAGCTTGTTGAAGCTGTGGCGGAACCCGTTGCACAGGAAATGGGTTTTGTTCTTGTAGGTGTGGAATATGCGCCTAAAAACGAAGAGGATAACGAACTTGTTATTTACATCGACAAGCCGGAGGGCGGAATAGACCTTGACGATTGTGAGAATTTTTCAAGGGCGGTTGACCCGCTTATAGATGAAAAAGATCCTATAGAGGAGGCGTATGTGCTTTGCGTTTCTTCGCCCGGTTTAGAGCGCGCGATAAAGACAGACAGAGAGTTTGCGTGGGCTATGGGAAAAACGGTTGACGTAAAGCTCTATAAAAAAGACGACGCCGGAAATAAGCTTTACACGGGTATGCTTAAGGATAAGAGCGAACAAACGCTTACGATTATTGCGGGCGAAGAGGAAAAAACATTTGAATTTAAGCAGGTTGCGCTTGTTAAGCTGCACCTTGATTTTTAATAATACGGAGGTTTAGAAGTAAAGTGAAGATAGATACTGATTTCATGCTGGCTTTGGACGAGCTGGAAAACGAAAAGGGTATACCCAAGGAAGTCGTTTTAGAGGCGCTTGAATCTGCGCTTATCTCGGCATACAAGCGCAATTTCGGAGCTTCTCAGAATGCGAGAGTGGAAATAGACCCGCAGACGGGAAAAGTTACCGTATACGCCCAAATGGAGGTTGTCGACGAGGTGTTTGACAACACCTTTGAGGTTAGTCTTGAAGAAGCAAGAAAGATTAATCCCGCTTACGAAATAGGCGATACGTTAGAAAAAATAGTAGAGCCCGCTTCTTTCGGCAGAATAGCCGCGCAGACTGCAAAGCAGGTTGTCGTTCAGAAGATAAGAGAGGCGGAAAGAGGCGTTGTGTTCGAGCAGTTTTCCGATAAAGAAGGCGAGCTTATGAGCGCCGTAGTTGAAAGACAGGAAAAAAACTGCTATCATGTCGAGCTTGGAAAAGCATACGGCATACTTCCTTTTAAGGAGACGATTCCGGGTGAAACATATGAGCCCGGAAAGAGAATAAAGGTATATGTGTTGGAGGTAAAGCGCTCAAACAAAGGACCGCAGATAGTTACTTCAAGGTCACATCCCGGTCTTGTTAAAAGACTTTTTGAGCTGGAGGTTCCGGAAATTGCGTCAAATGCGGTAATTATAAAATCGCTTGCGAGAGAGGCGGGTCAGAGAAGCAAAATCGCCGTTTATGCGGAAAATCCGGATATTGACCCCGTCGGCGCATGCATCGGTTTAAAAAGACAGAGAATAGAGAACATAGTTGAAGAGCTTAACGGAGAGAGAATAGACGTCATTCCGTGGAGCACCGATCCTGCCGAATACATTTCAAACGCTTTAAGGCCGGCAAAAGTGGTAATGTGCCAGGTAAACGAGGAGGAGCATGCCGCAAAGGTTGTCGTTCCCGATTATCAGCTTTCTCTTGCAATCGGCAAGGAAGGACAGAACGCAAGGCTTGCCGCAAAGCTTACGGGATACAAAATAGACATAAAGAGCCAGTCTCAGGTGGTAGAC
>CAKSBK010000067.1 GCA_934438035.1 uncultured Christensenellaceae bacterium | reverse complement strand
ACGGGCGTATATACAAATTAATCGCTTTAATATTCCCGCAATTTTAACATTCTGATATGAAAATTCAGGAAAATAATTTTTAAAAATTGTCAAAACGGTAATTTATGTATATTGTCTCCTATATTTGCCAAAGCTATGAATATTACACAGGCAGAGGTATAATTTATGGACAAAAGAAGCTTAAGCTCTCTTGCGAGGAAAAAAGTAGCAGAGCTCGTGGGGGAGGAGGTATGCCTTAAATTTATCGGCGACAGAAACAAGGTGCATGTTTTTAACGGCGTTGTTTTGGGAGCTTACCCTTCTTTATTCACCGTGCGCATATACTCCGAAGAGCGTGTCTTTGTAAAATCTTTTATGTATACCGATTTCATCGTCGGCAGGCTTTTTATTAAAAAAACAGGCGCATAAAGTAAAATGATGATTAAATATTCTGAAAATTAAAATTGTATTGAATAAATTTAATGTCTTTTTTATTGACATCGGCGTTAAATAACACTAAACTATATTTTAATGAGAATTTTTATACATTTTACGGAGGAAACGATGAAGAAGCCATTTGTGACCCTGGAAGAGGTAAACAAAATAAAGGAAACTTACCCCACGCCCTTTCATTTGTATGACGAAAAGGGCATAAGAGAAAATGCGAGAAGGCTTAAAGAGGCATTCTCATGGAACAAGGGGTTTAAAGAGTATTTTGCGGTTAAGGCTACGCCCAACCCGGTGCTTTTAAATATATTTAAAGAAGAGGGCTGCGGTGCGGATTGCTCGAGCTACACAGAGCTTCTTCTCTCTAAAGCCTGCGGGCTTTCCGGGCATGACATTATGTTTTCTTCAAACGTTACGCCCAAAGAGGATTATAAGCTCGCCTATGACCTCGGCGCAATAATAAATTTTGACGATTTTTCTGACATAGACGTGTTAAATGAGCTTACGGGAATCCCCGAAACGGTTTGTTTAAGATATAATCCGGGCGGAAAGTTCAGCCTTAACAACGCCATTATGGACACCCCGGGAGAGGCTAAATACGGCATGACCCGTTCTCAGCTTTCAAATGGCGTTAAAAAGCTTTTAAAGCTGGGCGCAAAGCGCTTCGGACTGCATTCGTTTTTGGCTTCAAATACCATTCAAAACGAATATTACCCCGTTCTTGCAAAAATATTGTTTGAAACCGCAGTTGAGCTTAAAAAGGAAACGGGCGCGGACTTTACGTTTATAAACCTCTCGGGCGGCGTGGGTATTCCCTATCGCCCCGAGCAGCAGCCTACCGACATAATGCTCGTCGGAAAGGGCGTTAAAGAGGCTTACGACGAAGTCATAAAGCCTGCGGGAATGGAGGTTTCCATTTTTACCGAGCTCGGAAGGTTTATGACCGGCCCTTACGGACACCTCATCACAACCGCCGTTCATGAAAAGAAAATTTATAAGGACTATATCGGCGTTGACGCCTGTGCGGCAAACTTAATGCGCCCGGCGATGTACGGCGCATATCACCATATAACCGTGCTCGGCAAGGAAAACTCGCCTTTAGACCATAAATACGACGTAACGGGCGGCCTTTGCGAAAATAACGATAAATTCGCAATAGACAGAATGCTCCCCGAAATTAATATAGGAGACGTGCTTTGCATACACGACACGGGCGCTCACGGCTTTTCGATGGGCTATAACTATAACGGCAAATTAAGAAGCGCGGAAATTTTAAAGTGTACGGACGGTTCGTTTAAGCTTATCCGCCGCGCGGAAACTCCTGCCGATTATTTTGCGACGTTTGATTTTTTAGGGCTTGACCTGCCGAAAAAATAATTCGGCTCTTTTGTTAAAATATCCTATTTATATAAAAAACGCAGGCGCAGAGTCGTCTGCGTTTTTAGGTATAAATAACCGTACGCCAAGCGGGGCGGTAAAATAAAAGCAGGCGCTTAAAGCCCTTGCCGGATTCCGTATTGAACGGGGCCTTGAAATCGGCTTAATTAATAACCTTTAGTTATTGAAGTAAGCGTCTATACGCTAAGTTGTCTTAAAAAACCGGCTTCTTTTACTAACGCCCCTTTAACCGCCAAAGCTTTCTGCTCCGGATTTTAATTAAAGGCGGCCTTACAATATTTACATAATCCCTTGCGGCATATGTTTGCAGCATATTTTTACACAAGAAAAAGGCGGGCGCATGAAAAACCGACATGCGTCCGCCTTTATTTTACTGTTGCAGTTAGCGAGAGGAGAGCTGTATTTTATTAAAATACGGGTCTTCTCATTATACACTGTTCTCTTTCGGGGCCTACGCCTATCATGGAAACGGGAACGCCCGTGCTGTCTTCAATGAATTTGACGTATGTCTTTGCCTCCTCGGGAAGCTCGTCATAGCTTCTTATATCGGAAAGGTCGTCCGTCCAGCCCTTAAACTCGGTGTATATCGGCTTCATTTTGGAAAGCTCGGTTAAGGAAGCGGGGTAGTCGTTAACAACTTTTCCCTCGTATTCGTAACCCGTGCATATCTTTACGGTGTCAAACCCGCCTAAGGTGTCCATTCTTGAAAGCGCAAAATCCGTAATTCCCGAGGAACGTATGGAGTGCTTTAACACTACGAGGTCAAGCCAGCCGCAGCGTCTTGCTCTTCCCGTTCTTACTCCGTATTCATGGCCCTTTTCACGGATAGCTTCTCCCGTTTCATCGAGAAGCTCGGTTACAAACGGACCCTCGCCGACTCTCGTGGTGTATGCTTTTACTATCGCAAGCACTCTTGAAACGCATTGCGGACCTAAGCCTATTCCCGCGGGAACGCCCGCCGCAGAGGGGTGAGAAGAGGTTACGTAAGGATACGTTCCGAGGTCTATATCGAGAAGCATGCCCTGCGCGCCCTCGAACATGAGCTTTTTGCCCGCCTTTAACGCCTCGTCCGCCATAACGGCGGTGTTTGCGACCATGGGGCGCAGAATTTCGGCGTAGCCCATATATTCTTCATAAATCTTTTCATAGCTTAAGGGCTCTCCGCCGTAAAGCTTTACTATTTCGTCGTTTTTATCGCAAAGAACCTTTTTGAGCTTTGAAGCAAAAACCTCTTTATCCATAAGGTCGCATACTCTTAAGCCCGCTCTTGCCGCCTTATCCGTGTAACAGGGGCCAATGCCCTTACATGTCGTGCCTATTTTAAGGCTGCCGAGCTTAGCCTCCTTTAATCTGTCAAGCTCCCTGTGATAAGGCATTATGAGGTGAGCCCTGTCTGAAATATACAGGTCCTTTATTATAAGGCCCTTATCTTTAAGGTAATTAAGCTCGTCTATAAAATCAGCCGGATCCAATACTACGCCGTTGCCTATAAGGCAAACCTTGCCGGAGATAACGCCGGAGGGAACCGTGCGCAGTTTATATTCAACTCCGTTTGCGTATACCGTGTGACCGGCATTGTTGCCGCCCTGGTAACGAATGACGTAGTCCGCCTGCTCCGCTAAGAGGTCTACAAATCTTCCTTTGCCCTCGTCGCCCCACTGTGAACCGAATACCGCTAATCCTGCCATTGCAAATGCTCCTTCTAAAAAAAGTCTGCGCAAAGCGCCTTATATATAATAACGGTTAAATGTAAAATAGTCAAGTTTTTGCATGATTAAGTTCGGAATATAACGAACAAAAATCAAAAAACTTTTAAAATAATGCGCAAAATAGCGCCCGTTTAAGGGCGCTTGGTATTTTTAGTTTACAAATTTATCGTGAATTGCGCGAACAGCCTTGTCAAAATCCTTGTTATCCACGCCGACTATAATGTTAAGCTCGCTTGAGCCCTGGTCTATCATGCGGACGTTTACGTTTGCTTCCGCAAGCGCTGTAAACACCTTTGCCGCCGTGCCGACATTTTTAATCATTCCTCTTCCCACGGTGGCTATAAGCGCAAGCTCGCCTATGACCTCCACGCTGTCCGGCTGACATGTGCGGTGGATATCGTCGACTATGTATTTTAAAGAGGGCTTTAACGCCTTGTTTTCTATTACTACGCAGAGGGTGTCTATGCTTGAGGGCATGTGCTCAAAGGGAAGGCTGTATTTTTCTATGCATGCCAGCACCTTTCTGCCGAAGCCGAGCTCTGCGTTCATTCCGTTCTTTTCTATTGAAATGACGGAGAAATTCTTTTTGCCCGCAATTCCCGTTATTCCCTCCGCCTCGTCAAGCTCGGGGTCGATTGTGGGGACGATGAGCGTTCCGGGGTTTTCGGGGTCGTTTGTGTTTTTAACGTTTATGGGAATCGCCGCCTGATAAACGGGGAAGATGGAATCCTCGTGAAGCACGGTAGCGCCCATATACGAAAGCTCTCTTAACTCGCGGTAGGTTATGAGGTCTATTTTTTTTGCGTGAGGAACTATTCTCGGGTCCGCCATCATAAAGCCGGAAACGTCCGTCCAGTTTTCATAAAGCTCTGCGCCGACTGCCGCCGCAACTATTGCGCCCGTGACGTCGGAGCCGCCTCTTGAAAAGGTCTTTATTGCGCCGTCGGGCATTGCGCCGTAAAAGCCCGGGATAACCGCATGCTCGTGAGCGGCTAAAACCCTTGGCATAATGCGCATGGTCTCTTCTGCGTCGTATCTTCCTCTGTTGTCAAACTTAACCACGTCCGCAGCGTCGACAAAATCATAGCCTAAAAACGCAGCTAAAAGCTTGCCGTTTAAATATTCGCCTCTGCTTGCGGCGTAATCGTCTGTCGCGCCCTTTTTAATTATGCAGAGAACCTCTTCAAGGTCGTCTTCAATCTTTATTTCAAGGCCGAGGTCGTCTCTTATGCCGGTATATCTTGAAAATATGAAGTCGTATATTTGCGAATAATCCTTTCCCTCGGACACTGCGGCGTGCAGCTTATATAAGCTGTCCGTAATTTTTGTGTCGTCCTTAAAGCGCTTTCCCGGCGCGGAGGGAACGACGTATCTTCTTGCCTTATCCGCAAGGACTATGTTTTTAACTTTTCTCATTTGGTCGGCGTTTGCAAGAGAGCTTCCGCCGAATTTTGCAATTTTAAGGTCGTACATTATTTATTCCTTTATTTTTTCCTGATCTTCTTCGCTCTGTGCTTCTATCTGCCTTAGAAGCCTGCCTTCAATATAATATCTCTTTTCGTTCGCCTCTCCCAAAGAGAAGGTCTTTTTGGGAAGAACGCCGCATTTAATTACGGTATCGAAAAAGTCTTCTTTCTTTATAGGAGGCATATAGAAGCACACGGTGTCGTACATGTCCGCAAAGCTGTTAAATTGGCTGTCTCCGTGCAGATACTCTATTTGTGCAGATGAGTTTTCCTCCAAATACTGCATTAATGCGGGCTCAACGTCCCCCGCTGCGAGCAGGTGCGCGGGCTTTGTGATTTCAATTTTGCCCATGGTCTGCTTTGTTTTAACGTATATGGTGTATTCTCCGCCGTCCGGCTTTAGGTTTTTGGAGTGACGGGTATACATAAGCTTTGCGCCGAGGCCCTTTTCGTTTAGTATGTCGCAGACTCTCTGAATGCAGCTTGCGGGGGAGACGTTCATAAGCGCACGGTGAATGGGCATCATTGTAAGGCCGTCGTCTCGCAGATTTACTATTTCCGCAAGCGCATAGCGCAAGGGGCTGACCTCTTTTTCTTCCTCCGTCATTTCCGCCTTTGCGTTTTCCCAAACGGTTTTTGCCGTTGCAAGAGAATGGTTGCCGTCGCCTACGCAAAAGCGCATATTGTCTTTTACGTTAAGCTTGTTAACCGCCTCAAGCACGTTTTTCTTTATGCGCTCGTCGTCGGTGAAATACCCCGTAATATGCCCGCCGTTTTCCATAAGGTCAAAGTCGTACATCGCCGTAAGCTCTGCCTTTTTCCTTAAAAGCGAGCCTATTACGTTATCTTCCGGGTCGTCTATCAATATGAGCGCGTGGGGAAGCTCTAAAAGCGCGTCCTCGCGAATGGCGACTCTCGGAGGGATTCTCTCAAGAATTGTCTTTTCCGTCGCGCGGACGGACGGCTTTTCTTCCTCCTTAAAGCTGTATTCTTCAAGGTCTATCGCCGCTAAAACGCCTTTTCTTACGGCGCTTCCTATCTGTCGTTCAATAAGCATAAAGCCCTCGGGGGTTTCCTCAAGCACGCCCTCCGATACGTATTGCTCCATAG
>CAKSBK010000066.1 GCA_934438035.1 uncultured Christensenellaceae bacterium | reverse complement strand
AACTTTCGGCTGTAGGCGTTGGGGTGCCTGCGGCGATTAATAAAAATACGTCGGAAATACTCTTTACGCCGAATATCCCAGCGCTTACGGAAATAAATATTCGCAAGCTTTTTGAAAAAGAATTAAATATATTGACTGTTACGGATAACGACGCCAATTGCGCCGCTTTAGCCGAACACCGTTACGGCGCCGGAAGAGATTTTGAAAACATGGCGTATATAACCGTTTCAACGGGCATAGGCTGCGGTCTTATTTTAAACGATAAGCTATATAGAGGCGTGCACGGTTATGCCGGAGAGATAGGTCACGTGGTTTTGGATATGTTTTCAAAAAGAATATGCGGGTGCAAAAACGCAGGCTGCGCAGAGATTTTCGGCGCGGGCTCTCATTTGGAAGAAACCGTGGAATTGGCGGAAAAGAGCGGGAAAACCACGGCGATTAAAAGGCCTGCTGACGGAATATCTTTAAAAGAGGCGCTTTTAAAGGGAGACGAGCTCGCAAAAGAGATTTTTGACACCGTTGTTAATACGGCGGCTGCACTCATATATGACCTTACGGTTATACTTGATATCGATAAGTTTGTCGTCGGAGGAGGTTTTTTGAACTTCGGAGACGCATTTACAGACGGAATAAAAAGCGCTTACAAAAAGAGAGCTCACATCGGCGCGCAGATAGTTCGCGCAGAATTAAAGCAGGATTTCGGAATAATAGGCGCGGCACAGCTTTTGTTTGAATAAGGAGGCAATAATGGACTATAAAGAGAATTACGAAGCATGGAAAAAGGCTCTTAAGGGAAGCGAGTATGAAAGCGAATTATCTGCTCTTGAAAAAGACGAAAAGGCGCTTGAAGACAGCTTTTATAAATACCTTGAATTCGGAACTGCGGGAATGAGAGGAACGCTGGGCTTAGGCACAAACAGAATGAACATATTTACCGTACGCCGCTGTACAAAAGGGCTTGCGGATTACGTAAAGAAAAACGAAAACGAGCAAAAAGGCGTTGTTATAGCATACGATTCAAGAAATATGAGCGATGTGTTTGCAAAGGAAACAGCTCTTGTGCTTGCGGCATGCGGCGTTAAGGCGTATTTATATGACTGCCTGCATTCGGTTCCTCAGCTGTCGTTTGCGCTTTTACAGTTAAGATGCGCTAACGGCGTTGTAATAACCGCAAGCCACAATCCGCCGGAATACAACGGATATAAAGTATACGGTCAGGACGGCGGACAGGCCGCCACGGAAGACGCCGCCGAAATATCTTCTTATATTGATAAGGTGGAGAATTATTTTTCAATTCGTCCCATGGATGAAAAGAGCGCTTTAAACGCAGGGCTTTTGGTTTACATCGGAGAAGAAATGGACGAAAGATATTACTCCATGGTAAAGGAGCTTTCATTAAACCCGGATGCCGTTAAGAGCCAGGCTGATAAACTGAGCATAGTGTATACTCCCCTTTACGGAACGGGCAACAAGCCCGTAACCTCGCTTTTAAAGCTTATAGGCATAAAAAATCTCTGTGTGGTTGAATCCCAAAGAATGCCGAACGGAAACTTTCCCGGCTTAAAGGCTCCTAACCCGGAAGAGAGAGACGTTTATGAGCAGGCCATTAAGCTTGCGGAGAAGGTTGGCGCAAATATGATAATAGCCACCGATCCGGATTGCGACAGAATGGGGCTTTGCGTCAAAAACAATGACGGTGAATTTGTTACTCTCACGGGAAATCAGATAGGCTCGCTTCTTATGGACTACGTTTTATCTCAAAGACAGAGCGGCTTTACCGGAGACGAATTTGTCTGCAAATCCATAGTTTCAACGGAGCTTGCCGACGCTATAGCAAAAAATTACGGCGTTGAAATGAGGCATGTTTTAACGGGCTTCAAGTTTATCGCAGAACAAATTAAAATGGCGGATAAATGCGCAAGGGGCAGGTTTATGTTTGGCTTTGAAGAAAGCTACGGATACCTCGCGGGAACTTTTGTAAGAGATAAGGACGCGGCTATGAGCGCTATGCTTATTGCGGAGTGCGCCTGCTATTATGCGCAAAAGGGAATGACCATATATGAAGCGCTTATGTCTTTATATAAAAAATACGGCTATTACGTGGAAAAGGTTGTATCTCTTACGCTTAAGGGCATAGAAGGGATTGCAAAAATAAAAGGCGCAGTTAAAAAACTAAGAGAAGAATATCCCGCTGCCGTTCAAGATTTTAAGGTTTTGGCAGTTACGGACCTCATGACGGGAAATAAGCACGACATGGTTTCTTTAGAAGATTCTCCTGTAAATTTCCCCTCTGCGGACGTTCTTATTTTTGAGCTTGACGGCGGAAAAATGATACTTCGTCCCTCGGGAACGGAGCCTAAATTAAAGGCGTATTGCTTTACTAAAGGCACAAATGAAAATGAGGCGAAGGAGAAATTAAACAGGCTTGTTAACGCTACGGACGCACTCATGAGAGAGCTTACGAAGTAACGTATTTGCGGCGGACCGTGTTGCAAAAAACACGGCAATCTGATATTATTAGTTGTAGTCATTAATGTATAAAAGGGGTAGCGTATAATGCAGGCAAAATATAAAAGAGTTATTCTTAAAATAAGCGGAGAAGATCTTTCCTCCGATAAGGCGAATATCGACTTTGACATAGTCCACAGCGTTGCAAAACAGATTGTTGAGGCAACGAATATGGGAGTGGAAGTAGGAGTAATCGTCGGAGGAGGAAATATTTGGAGAGGAAGAGCGGGAAAGGGTATGGACAGGACTACGGCAGACCATATGGGCATGCTCGCAACCGTAATTAACGCTCTTGCACTTTCGGACGCAATTAATTCTATGGGAGGCAGCGCAAGAGTACAGACGGCGATTGAAATGCGCCAGATTGCAGAACCTTATATAAGAGGTAAAGCGGTACGTCACCTTGAAAAAGGAAGAGTTGTAATATTTGCCTGCGGCACGGGCAACCCTTATTTTACTACAGATACCGCGACGGCTTTGAGAGCCGCTGAAATGGACGCGGAACTGATATTGCTTGCAAAGAACGTCGACGGAGTTTATGACGATGATCCGAAAACAAACCCGAATGCAAAAAAGATTGACAAGCTTCCTTATATGGAATTTATAAATAAGGAGCTTCATGCAATGGACACTACGGCGGTTACGCTGTGTATGGACAACAATATTCCCATACTCGCTTTCGGTTTAAGCGAGAAGGACAGCATAATGAGAGCTGTTAAGGGAGAAAAGATGGGAACGCTCATCTGCTGATAAAAATTAAAAGGGAGATAAAAAATGGATTACGAACCGATTTTAAAAGCAACCGAAAAGATGGAGAAATCCTTAAAATCACTGAACACCGAACTCGGAAACGTCAGGGCGGGAAGAGCGAACCCCAAGCTCTTAGATAAAATTATGGTTGATTACTACGGCACTATGACGCCTATCCCGCAGGTTGGAAACCTTGCCGTTCCGGAGCCGAGATTACTTACCATATCTCTTTGGGACGTTTCGATGATGAAAGCCGTTGAAAAGGCTATACTTGCCTCAGACCTCGGAATTACGCCTACAAACGACGGAAAGCTCATACGCCTTGTTTTCCCGGAGGTTACTGAGGAGAGAAGAAAAGAGCTTGTTAAGGTGTGCCGTAAATACGGCGAAGAGACAAAGGTTGCGCTGCGTTCAATAAGAAGAGACGCAAACGACCAGATTAAAAAGGACAAGAAAGCGAGCGTTATTACGGAAGACGACGCCACGCAGTTTGAAAAGAAAGTTCAGGACCTTACGGATTCTTACATCAAAAAGATTGAGGACGCTTTAAAGGTTAAAGAAAAGGAGATAATGGAAGTTTGACGGAATTAAGAACCGAGGATGCGCTCGCAAGAAAGCTCCTCGGTTTACCTTTAGAAGAGGCAAAAGCAATTCTAAAAGAAGAGGGCATAGCCGCAGAAATTATTAATTACGTCTCTTTAAGAGGCGTTCAAAACGCAAACGATGTCAGGGTGGTTCGTGCAAGAATTGAGCAGGGGAGCGCCCAAATTGTGGTTAGCGAATTTTTAACGGAGATTTAAAATGAAAAGTGAAATAAGAATGCCGAGGCACATAGCCATTATTATGGACGGCAACGGAAGATGGGCAAAAAAGAGAATGATGCCGAGGAGCTACGGACATAAGGTCGGAACGGAGACGGTTCATAAAATAGTGGAGCATTGTTCGGATATAGGCATAGAAGCTCTTACGCTTTACGCTTTTTCCACGGAAAATTGGAAAAGACCCGCCGAAGAGGTAGGCGTGCTTATGAATTTGCTTGTGGAATATTTAAGAAAAGAGCTTGCGGAGCTTTGCGCTAAAAACGTTGTTTTCAGGTGGCTGGGGTTTGCGGAAGGATTGCCTAAAATAGTTATAGACACTTTGAAAAATGCGGAGGAAGAAACTAAAGACAATACCGGACTTAAGCTTAACGTAGCTATTAACTACGGGTCCCGGGCGGAAATTATAGAAGCGGCAAAAAAATGCGCTGAGCTTTTAAATTCGGGGAAAATAGAAGAAATTACCCCGGAGGTTTTTGAAAGCTGCCTTATGACGCACGGGATTATCGACCCGGACCTTGTAATCAGAACAAGCGGGGAAGAGAGGCTTTCAAACTACCTTGCTTATCAAACGGCATATTCGGAGCTTTATTTTACCGATGTTCTATGGCCGGATTTTGACGAAAAAGAGCTTGATAAAGCCATAGAGGTATTCTCCAAAAGAAACAGGAGGTTCGGAGGAGTATGAGCAGCATGCTTAAAAGAATACTCATTGCTATAGGAATACTCGCGGTTGTAGGAATTATACTTTGGCTTAACGGCTGGTTTTTTGCCGTGGGAATACTTTTAATTTCGCTTATGGCGGAGTATGAAATGGTGCGCGCGGTTTCAAAAAAAGGTGCGCCTGCGCCTTTAACGCTTAACCTTTGCGCAGTTGCCGGACTCTTTGCGGCGTTTTACTTTTTGTCGTTTAAGGGCGCTTTTTTAACGGCTGTTATATATCTTACAATATGCTTTGCGCTCGCTGTATTTTCAAAAAAATATACCGTTGAGAGCGTTATTAAGGGCGTTTTTTCTTTTGTATATCCGGGGCTGCTGTTTATGTTCTTCTATGCTTTAACATTAAAGGGAAACGCAGAGGGACTGGTAGACGAAAATACGAATAGGCTTGTCGTGCTTTTGACGGTTGTTATTCCCATCATGACGGATACTATGGCGTATTTTATAGGCAGTAAATTCGGCAGACATAAGCTGTGCCCGCAGATTTCTCCCAAAAAATCCGTTGAAGGGGCAATAGGCGGCGTTTTAGGCGGCGTTTTGGGAGCCGCAGCTATGTACTTTATTTTGGGAGCGGATTTGAGCCTTTGGGCTTATATTGCGTTTGCGGCGGTCGTTTCCGTTTTAAGCCAAATAGGAGACCTTTCTGCGTCGCTTGTGAAGAGAAAATTTGAAATAAAGGATTACAGCAGAGTTTTGGGCGAGCACGGCGGAATAATGGACAGGCTTGACAGCATATTGTTCATAATGCCATATTCATATGTGTTTTTCTTTATGCTTTGCGGCTTTAATTGATTATGGATAATGATAATGTAAAGAAAATTGGCGTTTTAGGCTGCACGGGCAGCGTGGGAATGCAGACGCTTGACGTTATAAAAAAGCTTCCAGAAAGACTTGAGGTTTATTCGCTTACGGCGCATTCAAGATACAAAGAGGCTGTTGAGCTTGCAAACGAATTTCGCGCGCAGGTGCTTGTAATTACGGGAAAGTGCGACGAAAATTACGTGCGTTCGAATATAAACGCCGCAACGCGGGTTTATTTCGGAAAGGAAAATATACGCGCGGCGTGCGACGGAGCGGATACTGTACTATTGAGCATAATGGGAATAGCGGCGCTTCCGGCTTTTGAATATTGCCTTAAAAACGGCATTCCCGTTGCGCTTGCTTCAAAGGAAGCTATGGTTTGCGGAGGGAGTGTTGCGCGAGCGCTCATGGATAAGACAAAAACGCCGGTATATCCCGTAGACAGCGAGCTTTCGGCGATTTTTCAGTGCTTGAGAGGAAATGAAAAAAGAGACGTTGAAAGAATACTTTTAACCGCTTCGGGAGGACCTTTCAGGACTACGCCAAAGGAAAAAATTAAGTTTGTTACAAAGGAACAGGCGCTTAAGCATCCTAATTGGAGCATGGGTCAAAAAATAACCGTGGACAGCGCTACAATGCTTAATAAAGG
>CAKSBK010000065.1 GCA_934438035.1 uncultured Christensenellaceae bacterium | reverse complement strand
TTCGTTGACGGTGTAAGCGAGTTTACTTTAAAGCATAACGATTCCGTTGTTGCGCCGGGACTTCGCGCCGGCGCCGACTACAGTTTAATTCAAACCGACGCCGATATCGACGGATATGTTACCGAGCTTAAGAACGCCGAAGGAAAAGTAATAAACAATACCTCTCAAGAGATTTTGGCGCTGAATACAAAAAATTTATTGCCTGCAAAAGTGAATATAAAAGCGCGAAAAGAAGTTAACGGAGATATCCCCAAAGAAAACCAGGTATTTAAATTCCTTTTAAAGGACAGCGGTGGAGGAATTATAGATACAGCTTACAATGCGGGAAGCGAAATAACTTTCGGGGAGCTTGAATTTTCCTCTGAGGGCGTATACACATATTACATAGTTGAAGCAAATAGCAATGACGAGAACGTGACGTATGACGATACCGTTTGCAAGGTCACAATAACCGTTACGCAAAATGAAAACAAATATACCGCAGGCGTGGAATATGAGAAAAGTTCTATAGCCGTTTCGGATATGCCCGTATTTAGCAATGTCGTAAGAATATTACACGATATTACGGCGTCTGTTGTTTGGAACGACGGAGAAAATCCGGAGAACAGACCGGGCAGCGTAAAATTATGCTTATATAAAGACGGCGAAAAATATGACGAAGTTACGGTAAGCGCCGAGGAAAACTGGACGCATGTATGGAACGGTCTTGAAGACGGCTATACCTGGACGGTTGACGAGCCCGACGTACCCGAAGATTACGAAAAAACCGTAAAGCAAAATGATAACGTCTTTATAATTGAGAACACCGCGTTTTCACAAAAATATATTTCCGCTGCGGTAAAAGTCGAATGGGAGGACGGCAATGACAAATTGAGGCCCGAATCCGTTATGATTCAGCTTTATAAGAACGGAGAAAAACTGGGAGAGCCCGTCAAAGTGAGCGAAAACGACGATTGGGTTTATACTTGGCAGATGCTGCCAAAAGAAGCGGAATATTCCGTTTCGCAGTTGAGCGTTCCTGACGGATATTCTACCGAGATCAGCAAAAAAGATAATATATTTATCGTTAAAAACATAAAAAAGCCCGATAAGGAGGACGACGATAACAAACCTGTTATTCCCCCAAATGACACTGCGACGACAATTCCCGAAAAATCGGAAATTAAAACCGGTGATAATAATTTATTTTTGTTGTTTATAGGAATAGCGGCGGCGTTTGCTTTAGCGGCAGCATACATTGCTTACAGGCTTATAAATAAGTTTACTTCAATAAACGGTAAACACGTAATTTAAAAACGTATTAAAGCGGCGGAACCTTTACTGAGGCTCCGCCGTTTTTTATTCAGTAGCAGCTTTTTGAGTTCATTTTATCATATAGCCCTTCCAGAGCTTCGCCGAAGCGCTGATAATGCACTACCTCGCGTTCCCTTAAGAATTGGAGCGCTCCGATTATATCCGGGTCGTCGCAAAGACGTATTGCGTTATCATAACCCGCTCTTGCTTTTTGCTCCGCCGCCATGTCGTTTGTAAGGTCGGCAATAGGGTCGCTGGTTGAGCCGATATACCCTGAGTTCCAAGCGTTTCCGAGCGCGTCCGAGAGAAAAGAATTTTCTCCGTATTGCAGCACCCAGCCTTCCATTCCCGCAGCCTTAAGAGCCTCGTTAGAAACTCCCTCAAGGCTCTGCATAAGCATAACCTGAAGCATTTCCAAATGGGAAAGCTCTTCGGAGCCGATATCCGTTAAAAGGGCGGCGCTGGTTTTGTCGGGCATGGCGAAACGCTGGTTTAAATACGTCATGCTTGCGGTAAGCTCTCCCGTTGAGCTTGCTAAAACACCGGCGATTATTTTTGCCATTCTAGGGTTAGGGTTGCATATTTTTACGGGATAAATCAGCCTTTTTTCATATATCCACACTTTTAAATCCCTCCTTAACAGTTTTTAACCCAGAAAAAGGGTTCTTTTACCCAGCTGAAGCAATCTGCATTGTTAGCGACGCTGTTTCCGAAATTGGAAATAGGTCCAAATTCGCAAGAGTAGCGTTCTTTTAGTACGCAAAGCTGCTCGGCGTAAGCGTTATAATCTTCAATGGCTTCTTTATTGTTGGGATGAGTGTCTAAAAACAGGTTTATGTCAATGAGAATAAACTCGCATTGGCATATTTGCTCCATAAGCTCCTTTTTTCTGCAATCAGCCATTTTTATACGCCTCCTTCCCGCAGCATTTTGTACGGTTAACAATGTTTTTGTTTTTTGCACACGCTCCGTCCATAACGCTTGTGCAGCAATCGGGACAGATATCTAAGGGCATATAAAGGTCGTTAAAAAACGTGCCGTTTTTCAGTGCATATTGCGGGTTTGCGCAGTTTTTGTAGCTTTGAGATTCGACAAAAAGCCTTGCATATTGCGCAGACGTCGTGTTGGCGTTAGTAAATTCATATCCTCCGCAGGAACACATTTTAGGATTTTCCGCGGCGTTATTTTGACATCCGCTGAACACAAATCTGTTGCTTTTGCGGTACATGGCATGTTTACCTCCTTAATCATTTATATAAAAAGAGTATGTTGTATGCCGCATTTTGGTGAAAAGCATTAAAAAAAACAGGCGAAAGTGCAAACGCTTTTGCGGTATGATATAATTAATTCATTAAAAGTTTTAATTTTTTACGGAGGTATGTATGTCTATTAAACTTATAGCTACCGATCTTGATAAAACGCTTTTGCATGACGACGGGACAATTTCCGAACGTACGCGCGAAGTTTTTTTAGAGGCAAAAGAAAAAGGCGTTCTTTCGGTAATAGCTACGGGAAGATCAGTCGTAGAGTCTTCATACGCCCTTAACAGAATAGAAGCGGACAAATATATGATTATTTATTCCGGAGCCTGCGTTATGGATTTAAAAAATTCAAAGCCGGTTTATGAGGAGTTTATAAACGAAGAATCCGCACTTAAGATTCTTTCGGTGCTTGAGAATTACAGAGGGCGTGCGTTCAGCCTTGTATATACATCGGGAAAAACGCTTGTTATTCCGGGAAGCTTCGAGCGCTTTTCCGACGACGTTGATCACAAAGAATTTTTTGACGCTGCGCGCGCTCAGCTAATATGTGAGGAGGATCCCGTTAAATATATAAAGGAGCATCATATTGGCGTTAATAAAATATTTTTTATGGGCGTTCCGATGAAGGATATTGAAAATATAAACAACTCTCTTAAAACGCTTAACGATATAGAAAGCATGCTGACGCGTCCTCTCGGAATGGAGTACGTTAAAAGGGGAGCAACTAAAGGCGCCGCGCTTATCCGCCTGACGGAATATCGCGGCTTAAAGAGGGAAGAGGTTATGGTTTTGGGAGACAGCGGCAACGACCTTTCAATGTTTACGGATGGCTTTTTTAAGGTTGCGGTTAAAAACGCTATGCCGGAAATTCTTTCACGTGCGGATTACATAACCGCTTCAAATAATGACGACGGCGTTGCTGCAGCAATAGAGAAACTTGTTTTGTGATATGTGGTATATTTACGTTTTATGTGCAATCGTATTAATATCGTTGTTAACGGCGTTTTGCTATTATGAAAATAACGGACTTTCCGTTACCCGTCTTAAGGTATCTTCAAATAAGCTTACAAGCGCTTTTTCGGCGGTTATTATTTCCGATCTTCACGGCAAGATTTTTAAAAACGACGCATTATATAAAAGAATCCGCCAACTTAATCCCGACGTTATTTTCTTTTTAGGCGACAGCGCGGATAGAAGTCAAAATACGGTACAAATGAAAAAAGCGGCGGAGTTTTTATCTCGCTTAACGAATATTGCGCCGGTTTATGCCGTTTCGGGAAATCATGAATACGGCCGATTAAACAGAGAAGAGCTTTTCGGGCTTATAAAAAGCGGCGGAGTAAACCTGCTTAGGGGAGAAGGAAGAACGCTTAATTTAAACGGTCAGGAAATACATGTTTTCGGGCTTGACGAAGTAGGGTATCATATTAAAACGCCCGGGCTTTTGCGCCGCTTTTCCGAGCGGGAGGGATTTAAAATATTGCTTTCGCATTTTCCCGAGCGCTTTAAAAAGGATTATATTAATTACGATATTGATTTAACGCTTTCGGGGCACGCCCACGGAGGGCAATTCATATTGCCGTATTTAGGGGGGATTTATTCTCCC
The DNA here is from genome assembly GCA_934438035.1 of uncultured Christensenellaceae bacterium. Taxonomy (GTDB): domain Bacteria; phylum Bacillota; class Clostridia; order Christensenellales; family Christensenellaceae; genus HGM11616. The sequence goes on along the minus strand of CAKSBK010000065.1, from coordinate 2,142 downwards.
GGTCAGGGGCTGTTTCCCAAATATTACAGGGGAATGTATGAAGAAAACGGCAAAAAGCTAATAGTTTCGAGAGGTCTCGGCAATAGCCGCTTTCCGCTTAGGCTTTTTAACCGACCTGAGATAATAGCTGCGGATTTTATTCCTAAAAACTGATATTTTGCTTTAAAATACGGTGAATATATGATAATATATTTAGGTACGCAATTACAAGACTATTTTTAAGAGGTAATTACTTATGACTTTATATGAACAGTGGCAGAATATGTGCAATATGGCCAAGACTCCTCAGCAAATGCAGGAATATTGGAACTCTTATTTCGCTATGGAGACGGAGAACTATAAAAAGATATTATCTGACGTTTCCGTAGTTCGCAAGGGCAAGCTTTCCGAGCTTGCGCAAGAGTTCGGCATGACGGACGTCGTTTTTACGGGATTTATAGACGGAATCAATTCCAGCTTAGCTCACGAGCCCTATGAGCTTTCCGAGCTTACGGACGATACTGAAATTTCACTTGATATCGACCTTGAAAAGCTTTTTTACAACATGGTTGACTGCAAGGCGAATTGGCTTTATGAGCTTCCGGAATGGGATAATATTTTAACAAGAGAAAAGCGTGACGAGCTTATAAGAGCATGGAGAAAAGCGGGTCAGGCGGTTTCAACGAAAACTGTCGGCAGAAACGATCCCTGCCCATGTGGAAGCGGAAAAAAATATAAAAAATGCTGCGGTAAAAACGCATAAAAAAAGCCCCTTAAAAGGGGCTTTTTAAGTATGCTGTTATTCGAACTTCGGGGGCTGATTTCTTTTTGAAGCGGAAATTATAGAGGTATCGTCGTTAACTATTTGCGGAACCTTTGAAACGCCCAGTCTGTCAGCTCCCGCTTTTATCATTGCGTATGCGGTTTTTCTTTCGTCAACGCCTCCCGAGGCTTTAACCAACAGCTTGTCTCCCGAAGCTTTTCTTAAAAGCTCGATATCGTGAACCGTTGCTCCGCCCGTGCCCATGCCGGTAGAGGTCTTAACGAAAAGCGCGCCCGCTTCAATGCATAATTCGCATGCTTTTACCTTTTGTTCGTCGGTAAGGTAGCAGGATTCTATTATAACTTTGGTAAAGGAGGGCTTTGCCGCCTCTACAACGGCTTTGATATCGTTTAAAACGACGTCGTATTCGCCGCCTCTTAAGGCGCCGATATTTATAACCATATCGACCTCGTCCGCTCCGTCTGCAACGGCTTCTTTTGCTTCAAATGCCTTAACGGAGGTTTTGTTTGCCCCTAAGGGGAAGCCTATAACCGTTGCGGTTTTAATTCCCGTGCCTTCAAGCTCTTTTTTTACAAGGCTTACGTGAACGGGGTTTACGCATACAGCCGCCGCCTTATATTCTATCGCTTCCTTGCAAAATTCCCTTATGACGTTAGTCGTTGTGTAAGGGCGAAGCACGGTGTGATCGCAAAATGCGGCGTAAGCGGAGTCGTATCCGTGTTCTTTGAGCTTTGAAAATTCAGTGTGTTTAAATTCCATTGTAAACAGATTCCTTTCGGTATATTTTAAATAGTATTAAAGCCGTTTATTGCGTATAAAACTGCGCCCACGATTACGTTTTCGTCCATAATGTCGCATTTTACAATGTCATATTTGTTTTTGGACGACGCAAATACATATTTTTCGGCATATTTTCTTATGGGGTTTATCAATATATCGCCCAAATTTGCCACTCCTCCGCCTATTGCTATGCGCTCGGGTGAGAAGAGAGTTATAAAATTAGCTATTGTAATTCCGTATGTTTTTGCGAAATTTTCTATATGGCGCAGAGCGTCGGGGTCGTTTTGCCGTGCGGCGTCTCCTAACATTTTGCAGTTAAGCTTGCTTTTGTCTCCATGGCATAATTTATAAAGCAAGCCGTTTTTATTAAGTTTTTCATCGCTTCTTAAAAGCGCCTCTATTCCGGTTCCGGAACACAACTCCTCTAAACGGCATACTTCTCCGGGATTTCTGTAATCGTTTACGTAAGTATTGCCCATGTAAACGCCGCCATAGCCGATTCCGTCAAAGGTGCGGCGGTTTAAAAACATTGCGCCGCCTATTCCTGTTCCTATGTTAGTGTAATAAAAATTATTGCAATTTTTTCCGCTGCCTAAAAT
>CAKSBK010000064.1 GCA_934438035.1 uncultured Christensenellaceae bacterium | reverse complement strand
AGATAGAAAGCGAGCTTGGCTGTGATTTTTATACGGGAGTGCCGGACAGCCTTTTAAAGCCGTTTTCGGATACGCTTTTTTTGAAATACGGCTTTGGGGAAAAGCATATTGTCGCGCAGAACGAGGGAGGAGCCGTAGGCTTGGCTGCGGGACAGTATCTTTCCTCGGGAAGACCCGGAGTGGTATATATGCAAAACAGCGGAATAGGAAACGCAGTAAACCCTATAGTATCTCTTTTAGATGAAAAGGTTTACGCAATACCCTGCGTATTTGTGGTAGGCTTAAGGGGAGAGCCCGGCGTAAAGGACGAGCCGCAGCACGTTTTTCAGGGGGAGATAACAGTAAAGCTTCTTTCTGATATAGGTCTTTTTCCCATGGTAATTTCAAAGGATACGGACGAAGACGCCCTTGACGGATATTTTAAAAGGGCAAAGGAGCTTTTAGACAACGGAAAATGCCCTGCTTTTGTAATCAAAAAGGGAGCGCTTTTTTCTTCAAGCTCTCATAAATTTGAGGTAAAAAGCGAGCTTTCAAGAGAAGAAGCGATTGAAATAATAACTAAGACCGCAAAAGGCGACGTTTTTGTTTCAACTACGGGAAAAGCCTCGAGAGAGCTTTTTGAGTTAAGAGAGAAGAGAAGCGAGGGCCATTCAAACGATTTTCTTACCGTAGGCTCAATGGGGCACGCTTCAATGATCGCACTCGGGATTGCGTTAAATAAGCCTGAAACAAAAGTTTGGTGTATAGACGGAGACGGCGCCTGCCTTATGCATATGGGCGCAATGCACGTTATATCAAAAAGCGGTGCGAAAAATATCGTTCACACGGTTATAAACAACGGCTCTCACGAAAGCGTGGGAGGAATGCCCATAGGCGGCGGTGCGGCGGATTTTGCCGCTGTCGCAAAAGCTTCGGGATATGAAAACGTATACAGCGTAAAAACAAAAGACGAGCTTAAGCGTGCTGTGGAACAGATAAAAAACGGCGAAGAGGCGGCGTTTTTGCAGATATATACCGCTCTTGGCTCAAGACCGGATTTAGGGCGCCCGACAACCACTCCCAAACAAAATAAAGACAGTTTTATGGAAAGATTGAGAGAACTTAAATGAAAGCGCTTATACTTAATTCGGGAATAGGTCACAGAATGGGTGATATAACAAAAACTCACCCCAAATGCATGACTGTGCTTAAAGGCGGGCAGACGATATTGCAAAGACAGCTTAAGCTTTTAAAAAAGCGGGAATAGACGAGGTTATAATTACCACGGGCCCTTTTGAAGAGCTTTTGATAAACCATGCGAAGGACGCTGCCTGCGGCGTTAAGCTTAGGTTTGTCAATAACCCCAAATATGCGGAAACCAATTATATTTATTCCGTTTATCTTGCAAGAGAGTTTCTTAAGAGGGATTTAATCACGCTTCACGGAGATCTTGTTTTTGACTGCGACACGCTTGAAAAGACGGTTTTGAGTGAAAAAAGCGTAATGACGGTTGAGCCTTCGGCGCCGCTTCCGGAAAAGGATTTTAAGGCGGTAATAAACGAGGGAAAGATCGTTAAAGTAGGCGTGGAGTTTTTTAACGACGCCGTTGCTGCTCAGCCGCTATATAAGCTTAAGGAAGAAAGCCTTGAAAAATGGCTTGGTGAAATAGAAAAATTTGTCGCTCGGGGAGAAATAAAGGCTTATGCCGAAAACGCCCTTAACGCTCTTGACGGCTCGGCGGATATTTACCCTCTTGACGTTGCGGGCGGGCTTATAAAGGAAATTGACACGCCCGAGGATTTAGACTGCGTAAACATGCTTTTAGAAGGAGAAAACGCATGAAAAAGGTTTATTTATGCTTCAGCACGGATATTATTCACAGCGGACACATCGATATTATAGATAAGGCGGCGAAGCTCGGAGAGGTCACGGTAGGAGTTCTTTCCGATGAAGCGGTGATGAGCTATAAGCGTTTTCCTCTTATTTCATATGACGAAAGAAAGAGGGTTTTTGAGCATATTAAAAACGTTTCTCAGGTGGTTTTGCAAAAGACGATAAGCTATAAGGAAAACATACTTGCGCTTAAGCCCGATTACGTGGTTCACGGAGACGACTGGAAAACGGGCTTTCAAAAGCCGGTAAGGGACGAAGTGGTTAAGCTTTTAAAAAGCTACGGCGGGGAGCTTGTGGAATTTCCGTATAACAGAAATCCGGAGCTTGAAAAGCTGGAAAAAAACGCAAGAGAACAGCTCTCCGTTCCCGATATGAGAAGAGGCAGATTAAAAAAGATATTGGGAATTAAGGGATTTTTAACTGCGATAGAAGCGCACAGCGGAATAACGGGGCTTATTGCGGAAAAAACAGCCGTTTTACAGGAAGGAAAAACATATCAGTTTGACGCGATGTGGGTTTCTTCACTCTGCGATTCAACCGCCAAGGGAAAGCCGGATATAGAGCTTGTTGATATGTCTTCAAGGTTAAGAACCATTGAGGATATAATGGAGGTTACTACAAAGCCCATTATTTTAGACGGAGACACGGGCGGCTTGACGGAGCATTTTGTGTATAACGTCCGCACGATGGAGAGAATGGGAGTTTCCGCGGTTATTATCGAAGACAAGACGGGGCTTAAAAAGAATTCGCTTTTCGGGACGGAGGTTAAGCAAACGCAGGCCTCGGTAGAGAGCTTCTGCGAAAAAATTGCTGCGGGCAAGCGTGCGCAGAGGACCTCTGATTTTATGATAATAGCGAGGATTGAAAGCCTTATTCTTGAAAGAGGAATGGAGGACGCACTTTTACGCGCCCGTGCGTTTGTAGCTGCGGGAGCGGACGGTATTATGATTCATTCGAGAAGAAAAGAGCCGGACGAGATTTTTGAGTTTGTGGAAAAATTCAGAAGAGAAGATTCAACAACGCCGATAGTCGTCGTTCCTACGTCCTTTAATTCCGTTACGGAGGAAGAGTTTAAAAGAAGAGGCGTAAATATAGTTATATACGCAAATCAGCTTACGAGAAGCGGCTTTCCCGCAATGCAGAAAACCGCGCAGGTTATACTTACTAACCACAGGGCAAAGGAAGCGGACGAGCTTTGCATGCCCATTAAGCAGATTTTGACTCTTATACCCGAGGAGGTTTGATATGCAAAAGATAATCGGAGCAAAAAATTGGCAGAAAGATACCGTCTCGGCGGTAAAAAACAGCGGAGCGAAAAAAGCGTTTATTGTCGCCTCAAAAAGAACTCTTGCTTTGCCTGCGGCGGAAGAGCTTGTTTTAAGCTTAAACGAGGCGGGAGTTTTTACGCTGACATACAGCGATTTTACGGTGAACCCCAAATATGAAGAGGTTTACGCGGCGACAAGGCTTTTTATAAAGGAAAACTGTGATTTTGTTATAGCGATAGGCGGAGGCAGCGCAATGGACGTTGCGAAGTGCGTTAAGCTTTACGCAAAAATGCCGTATGACAGCGATTTTATATTTAACGAGATTAAAGAAAATTCCGTTCCTTTTTTAGCGGTGCCCACGACTGCGGGAACGGGCAGCGAAGCCACGCATTTTGCGGTAATATATTATAAGGGCGAAAAACAGTCTGTTTTACATAAAAGCGCCGTTCCGGGATATGTGGTTTTTGTTCCGGAGTTTTTAAGGACGCTGCCGGATTATCAGAAAAAAGCCACTATGTTAGACGCTCTTTGCCATGCCGTCGAAGCGTATTGGTCAAAAAACAGGTGCGCCGAAAGCAGCGCTTACGCCAAAGAGGCTATAGAGCTTATATTTAAAGAAAAGGACGAATATCTTAAAAATACCGACGAGGGCAATGAAAAAATGCTTTTGGCGGCAAATCTTGCAGGAAAGGCTATAAATATTACGCAGACAACCGCAGCTCACGCTATGTGCTATAAGCTCACCACGCTTTACGGAATCGCCCACGGGCATGCCGCGGGAATAATTCTTCCCAAGCTTTGGAAGGTAATGCTTGCTTCAAAAGATATTACGCCGGAGCTTTCGGAAACGTTTTTGCAGCTTGCAAATATAATGGGGCAGAAAAACGCTTATCTTGCATCGCAGGAGATTGAAACGCTTTTAGACGAGCTTGATATGAATAAGCACGTCGTCAAAAGAGAGGATTTGGAGCTTTTAACTTCCAAAGTCAATGTCGACAGATTAGAAAATAACCCCGTGATTCCCTCGAAAGAGGAAATACGGAGTATATATGAAAGTCTGATATGATTTTTTCGGCGGTATTTCCGCCGTTTTTTTATTCGGCGGGCTCTTTTTTCGGGGCTTTTTTTAGGAAAAGATATATCGCCGCAAGCAATGTGTAAATAAATTTTTTCATTATGCCTCCTTATCCTTTTGCGTTTATAATTCCGTTTCCGCCTATTATTGCGTTATCTCCCGGGTCGCTTTCGGAATCGATATGGTCGTCGCTCTCCTGCTCGGGCCCGAAAAGTGAATCCAGTATTTCGTTAACACGGTCATAGTCATAGTCGGGGTCCGTGTTTTCGGGGGCGTCGCTGTTTGTGCTTGTAATGTATATTCCCAAAACATACGAGGAATTATTTAGGTCGTTAAAAACCATGGTATCTAACGCATAGTCGGAATAATCCGCACTGTTAGAAAGTCTTTGCGCAACTAAGTCGCATATTTGGGCTGCGGCTTCAAAAGAACCTTCCGAAAGCTCGTAAGCCAAAAGACGTTCGTTATTGTCTATTGCGTCTTTGATGTTTTTTGCGATATTGTAAACATCGTCAAGCGGAGCTTTTGCCATATAAAAAGGATTATATTTTATTCCCGTTGCCGCAGGGAAAAAGTCTGTGTTCCACGTATGCAAGGCTGAGGCGGTTTCGTCGTTCATGTTGAAGTTAGCTTTACTTTGAGGCTCCATGTCGGCATATACGTCTGTATGGTACCATTCTCCGTCAAGCTTTATTAAATCCCAAGTATGGGAAAGATCGCTTGAATGTACGACCATAGCGTCTATATTAAGCATCTGCATAAATAAGCGCAGGGTCGTGGCGTAGCCTACGCACACGCCTTTTTTATATTTAAGCATACAATAGGGGTTGTCAAACGTATCCTTTTCCGAGGGAACGGCGACAAGCCCTCCCGAATATATTTCAGTGTTTTCCTTAAGCCAATTATAGCAAGCCTGCTCTTTTTCAAAATCGCTCATGCCGTCCGAAATTATTTCACTCAATACGCTTCGTGCCATATCGAGGGTTTCTTTTTCAAAGGAGGAGAGCTTTTTTTCGTCTCCGCTTAAATAGGCGTCGGAGATGCTTTTTGTGGAGAGTATTTTATATTCGCCGCCGATTGTTACGTCGTCTTCCGCCGGGACGTCCTCTTCCGTTTCAAAAGAGTCGTCTTTAAGCTCGGCAAGCTTAAAAAGGCAAGCCGCTGCCGCTGCAGAAGCTAAAAGGGAAAATATAAACGTAGCCGTAAGTATTACTATTAAGAATTTATTTGTTTTTTTCTTAGCGCTTTCATTTTGCTGAGTGTTTTGCATATTTCACCGTCCTTATAACTTAATTATACTTTGAGCCGTTAAAAATAAAAACATTGCCGCTGCTTTATTAAGATATATTAAGAGTTGTTTATGTTTTGTAAATTCTCCGATGCGGCGGCGAAGGGCAGGCAAAAAGAGACGGTAAAGCTGTTTTTATTTTCCTTTACATAAAGCCTGCCGCCCATCTGCTCTATTATTTTTTTGCAGGTTTTAAGCCCTATCTTTGTGCTTTCTTTTTTTCCGGCGGATTTAGAGATTCCGTTTTTGACGCATACGTTTAATATATCGCCGAGGCGTATGCAGGAAATATAAACGGGCCGGGAAATATCGGCGTGCTTTTCAACGTTTGAAAAAACATTTAAAAATATCCTGTTTAAATAAGAAACGTCTACGCAGATTTCACCCGCAACGTCGATTATAAACGAAAGACGATAACCAAGTGTTTTAAGCTGTTCCGTATTCTCCGTGATCATTTGCTCTAAGAGTATATGGGCGTCATATTTTTGAACTGATAGATTTAATGCTCTGCTGCCGTACAGATAGAAATATAAAAAGAGCTGATCTGCCAGAGTTTTTAAGGAAGAGGATTGCTTTTTAAGTATATTTAAGGATTCTCTTAATTCATCTTCGCCGTCATACTGCCCTTTATCCAGCATTTCGACGGTGCACATAAGCACGGTTAAAGGCGTACGTATATCGTGTGAAATAGAGGTTAAAAGCTCGTTGTTTGCTTTCCAAGCCTGCTGTTCGAACTCTATTCTCTCAATAAGCGAGGCTCTCATGTTATCTATACTTGTGCCGAGAACGTATATTTCGTCATTTCCGTCAGGCT
>CAKSBK010000063.1 GCA_934438035.1 uncultured Christensenellaceae bacterium | reverse complement strand
CCGTTAAGCATGTCTATCCTGCGTCTTTTTAATGCTTTTGCCATAAGAAATTCTCCTCTTTGCAAATCATTGCTAAATTATACAACGCAGCACATCGTTTAGCAATATTAAATTCCGCATAAAAAATACGCTTTCGCATATGCGTAAAGCGTATCTTAAAATATCTTTAACCGAAAACACCGAGATGCTCCAAAAGTATCTTTAAGCCTATTAAAATAAGCACTGCTCCCCCGAATATTTCCGCCTTGTTTTTAAACTTGGCGCCGAATACGTTTCCTATTTTTATTCCCACCGCCGAAAAAGCGAATGTCGTAAGACCGATCATAATTACCGCGGTAACTATGTTTACCTGTAAAAACGCAAACGTCACGCCGACGGCAAGAGCGTCAATGCTCGTAGCTATGGCAAGGAGCATCATCGTTTTAAACGCAAAGGAGTCGTTTAGCTTTTCATCGTCCTTTGAACATGCTTCTCTTATCATGTTCACGCCTATAAGCGCCAGAAGCACAAACGCAATCCAATGGTCGATACTCGTTATTAAAGACTCAAACTGCGTTCCCAAAAAATATCCCAAAAGCGGCATTAACGCCTGAAAGCCTCCGAAATAAAGCCCCACCGTAAGCACATGGGAAAGCTTAACCTTACTTACGGACATTCCCTTGCAAATTGAAACCGCAAAAGCGTCCATAGAAAGACCCACAGCTATTGCCGCAAGCTCCCAAATCTCCATAAAAAAACCTCCGTGCCTTTATTTTACGGGCGACAGAGGACTTTTGAGGCCTACCTGCCGCTGACAGATAAGTCTCGCCATTTAATATATAGCCGGGAAGCTTCCATTATGTCGACTATATAACGCATTTAAGCGCAGGCTACTCCCTTAACGTTTGAATATGATACTATATTTAAGCGCCCGTGTCAACCTCATATAATACGCTATAGTATTTTTTCCTAAAATATGATAAATTATAATCACATCAAAATCAGGAAATACGGAAAAATGGAAGATAACGAAAGTCAAGTATATTCAGAAGCGCTTGCCCTGCTAAATAAAAACAACCCCGAAGAGGCGTTTACGCTCGTTTCTACTCTGCCTTTCTGCGAAAAAAAGCTGCTTACGCTGGCAGAAATTTGCGAAAAAAAAGGCGACGTTTTGGGCGCCAAGCAAAATCTTCTGAGAGCGCAAAAAAGCTTCGGCACGTCTTTATCAAAGCTTGCGCTGTCAAATTTCATGAAGAGAAGAAGAGAGGCGTTTATAGCTTCGCTTCCTAAAAAAAGCGGGGAAACGGAGTTTTGCGGCAAGCCTGTTCGCTTTAACGTAAAAAACGTACCCGTCTGCGCAAAAACGCAGTTTAAAGACGGTAAAAACACGCTTATTATAGACGTAAACGTCGTCATGAGAAGCATGAGAGATTTAAAGCTTAAAAAGCCCGACCGCGCCGTAATTCAGGGAATAAAGGGCTGGCAGGGGGAATATAGAGTTTTCGGCGGCTACCCCGTTAACGTTAAAATCAACTGCACAAGCCGCCTTAAAAAGAAAAACAGCCTCATAATAAACATACTCGATAAAAAGACGGCGGACAGCGTAGTTAACATTTTATCAAAGCTCGGCGGAAAAAACGCAAAGAGAAGCGCAAGAATTATAGAGCAAAAAAGACAGTCTGCGGCGGCTTTCGGCTTAAGCTGGCGGCCTTCGGGCGTAAAATACATAAACATATTTGAAGAGGATTTAATTGACGTCAGAAGATGTAAGTTTTTAATACGCCACGAGTTCGGGCATATACTGGGGCTTGACGACATGTATTCGGAAAAGGAGGACGGAAGACCCGGCGTTTTAAAAAACTATCCCGATATTGAATTTTACCGCCTGAGCGGAAAAGAGTTTTACATGGTAATGTGCTCCTATGACGCCCCGGTCTGCGATAAAGAAATCGAAATGACGCTTCTTGCATACCTTGAAAAAAAGCTGCAGCGCTTTTACCCCCGCTTTAATAAGGGCGAGATTTCTAAAGCCCTTACCGACAATTAGCCGCAAAAGATTTTATATTCATAAAAGCCCTCCGCAAACCGACGGCGGGCTTTTTAAATTAAGCTCTTTTGCAATAAAAAAAGGGACCGCATAAAAACAGTCCCGAATAATTTAATCCGTCAGCCTCCGAGGTAAGCCTGCTTAATTTTCTCGCTTTCCATAAGCTCCTTGCCCGTGCCGGAAACGGTTACTCTGCCCGTCTCAAGAACATACGCTCTGTCCGCAATCGCAAGAGCCTTTGTCGCATTCTGCTCAACAAGGAATATCGTAACTCCCGCCGCATGAAGCTCTTTTATTATGTCAAAAATCTGGTCAACGAGTATAGGCGCAAGACCCATCGACGGCTCGTCTAACATGAGAAGCTTAGGACGGCTCATCATCGCTCTGCCCATTGCAAGCATCTGCTGCTCGCCGCCGGAGAGCGTTCCCGCAACCTGCTTTCTTCTCTCCTTTAAACGGGGAAATCTCGTAAATACATCGTCAAGCGCTTCCGCGGAAACCTTTTTCTGTGAAAACGCTCCCATTTCCAAATTCTCCTGCACCGTCATCTGCAAAAACACGTGTCTGCCCTCGGGAACATGTGAAAGTCCCTGATAAACAAGCTTGTTTGCAGGCATATGGGTTATATCCTTATCGAGAAAATGTATGCTGCCCGTATGCGGGTGCATAAGCCCGGAAACGGTTTTTAATATTGTGGATTTTCCCGCTCCGTTTGCGCCGATAAGCGAAACTATCTCGCCCTCGTTAACCTCAAAGGATACTCCCTTTATGGCGTGAATCTGACCGTAATAAACGTGTATGTCGTCAACCTTAAGCATTGTACCCATGGCTTACGCTCCTTTCTTTCCCAAGTACGCCTCAATAACCGTGGGATTTGCCTTAATTTCGTCGGGCGTGCCTTTAGCGATTACCTTGCCGTAGTTAAGAACGCATATTCCCTCGCATATTCCCATTACGAGGTTCATATCATGCTCGATAAGCATTATGGCTATATTAAACGTATCTCTTATTCTTCTTATGTTTTCCATAAGCTCCGCCGTCTCCGAAGGGTTCATGCCCGCCGCAGGCTCGTCTAAAAGAAGCAGAGAGGGGTTTGTCGCAAGCGCTCTTATTATCTCAAGACGTCTTTGTGCGCCGTAGGGAAGGCTGCCCGCCTCTGCGTTTGCAACGTCCGCCATGTTCATAAAATCAAGAAGCTCCATGCAGCGCTCCGCCGTCTTCTTCTCCGCCTTCGAATATGCCGGAGTATGAAGAAGCGTGTTAAAGAGGTTGCATTTTATGCTGTTATGCATGCCGACCTTAACGTTATCAAGCACGGACATATTGTTAAACAGCCTTATATTCTGGAACGTTCTCGCTATGCCGAGCTTATTTACCTGCGCCGTGGAAAGGCCCTTTGTATCCACGCCCTTTAAAAGCACGGTACCTCTCGTGGGCTGATATACGTTGGTTAAAAGGTTAAAAACGGTGGTCTTGCCGGCGCCGTTGGGGCCGATTAATCCCGCAATCTCCGTTGCGCCGATCGTAAGGTTAAATTCGTCTACGGCAGTTAAGCCGCCGAAATCTATTCCTAAATGCTTCGCCTCCAAAACGGGGTGTTTATCTATATCTCTTTCGGGTATGCGCGCGTCGCTCGGAACGGGAACGAGCTTTGTCTTGGGTCTTAATTCACTCATGCCTCTTTGCCCTCCTTTTCCGCCTTCTTTTTAGCCTGTCTTTTCTTCTTTATGCTCTTAAACAGATACTGGAAGCTCAGCTTCTCTCTTACGCCCTTAAAGCTGTCGGAGGAGTTTAATATCATTATTATGATAAGCACCACAGCGTAAATAAGCATGCGGTAATCCTGCATGAATCTTAAAAGCTCGGGCAGAAGGGTTAAAATAACCGCGGAAATTACGGAGCCCAAAATGCTTCCCATTCCTCCTAAAACAACCATTACCAGTATCTCTATGGAATAGTTGTAGTCAAATGTGCTGGCCTGCAGAATAGAGAGGTTATGTCCGTAAAGAACGCCCGCAACGCCCGCAAAGAACGCCGCTACGACGAAAGCCAAAAGCTTATAGTACGTTACGTTTATTCCCATAGCCTCAGCAGCTATTCTGTTATCCCTTAAAGCCATTATGGCTCTTCCCTGTTTAGACTGCGTAAGGTTAAACGCTATCACAAGCGTTATAAGCACCACTATCGCCGCAACTAAGAAAGTGGAATCCTGCGGCGTTCCCTTAAGTCCGGAGGCGCCGCCCGTAAAATCAAGGTTAATGATGACGCTTCTTATAATTTCTCCGAAAGCGAGCGTAACTATCGCAAGGTAGTCGCCCTTAAGACGTAAAACGGGGATACCTATAATAATTCCGAAAACCGCCGCAACTATTCCGCCTATAAGCATCGCAAGGGGGAAGCGCACAAGCGTGGGTAAAACGTCCGCAGTTGCTATTGAGAAAAGACAGCCCGCATATGCGCCGACGGACATAAAGCCCGCATGGCCTAAAGTAAGCTCTCCCAAAAATCCTACGGTTATGTTAAGTGAAACCGCAAGTATTACGTTAATACATATCGGAACGAGCAGGGACTGAATCTGTCTTGTTGCAACGCCGGTAATGCAGAGTACGTACATAAGCGCCGCTACAAGCGCAACCGAGCCTAAGGTTATATATTTTTTTCTGGTTTGCTGTTTTGCCGTCATACTGCCACCTCACACCTTCTCGCTGACCTTCTTGCCGAGAAGACCCGTAGGCTTAACGATAAGAACTATTATCAGCACCGCAAAAACTATGGCGTCGGAAAGCTCCGTTGAGATATATGCCTTTGAGAGGTTTTCTATAACGCCTAAAAGAATGCCGCCGAGCATTGCGCCCGGTATAGAGCCTATTCCTCCGAAAACTGCGGCGATAAACGCCTTGATTCCCGGCATAGCTCCGGTATACGGTCCTACAAAACCGTATGTCGCGCCATAACAAACGCCCGCAACCGCCGCAAGCGCCGAGCCTATTGCAAACGTTACGGAAATAGTGCGGTTAACGCTTATTCCCATAAGCTCCGCAGCGTCTTTATCTTCGGAAACGGCTCGCATAGCCTTTCCCGTTTTTGTCTTTGAAATGAAAAGCGTGAGCGCAACCATTATAATAACGGTTATCGCAAGAGTCGCTATAGATTCTCCCTTAATCGTAAGCTCCGTTCCTATATGTATCGCCGGAATGGATAAGACGTCGGGGAAGCTCTGCTGGGTAGAGCCGAATATCAGAAGCGCAAGGCTCTGTAAAAAATAGCTTACGCCGATTGCCGTAATTAAAACCGCAAGGGGGGAAGCCTTTCTTAAGGGCTTATACGCAATTTTTTCAATTAAAACACCTAACACTATGCAGGTGATTATTCCGCACAGGATTGCGAGAACAGGGTTTAAATGCAGAGATACCACGCTTGTTAACACCGCAAACGCGCCTACCATTATGATATCTCCGTGCGCAAAGTTCAGCATTTTGGCTATTCCGTAAACCATGGTGTAGCCAAGCGCTATCATTGCATAAATGCTGCCTAGGCTTAAACCGCCTATAAGGTTAGATAAAAAATTCATTGTACATCTTCCCTTCAATTATAAATGGGGGAAGCGCACGGACGCTTTTTAAGTATCCGTGCGCCGATAAAAGTCAGTTTAAATTACTTGCTGTATAAAACGTATACGCCGTCCTTAATAACTACAGCCTGAGCCTCTTTTGTAGGCTCGCCCTCAGCGTCCCAGGTCATTGTTCCGGTTACGCCTTTAACTTCAATTTCCGTCATTGCAGCGATGAGCTTCTCGTTAAAGTCGGAATCTCCGAGCTGCGCGCCGGACTTCTCAAGAGCCGCCGCAATCGTGTAAATAGCGTCGTAAGCGTCTGCGGCGAACTGGTCGGGAGTCTCGTCGTAAGCGTCTTTATAAGCGGTAACAAAGCTCTTTACCTTCTCGTCTTCAGAGCTTGCGGAGAAGGGAGTTAAGAGCATTACGCCTTCTGTAAGAGCGAGGTTATTTTCACCGATCTTCTCAAGAATACCGTCAAGGCCGTCAACACCGAAGAATGTTACGTCAAGACCCATGGAATCAGCCTGAGTGAGTATGAAAGCAGCTTCCTGAGCGTAAATCGGGATGAATAAGAGGTCTGCGCCGGAGGTCTTAACTGCCTGGAGCTGTGCGGAGAAGTCTGTGTTGGACTGATCCGTAAACGCCTGGTCGGTTACAATCTCAATGCCCTTTTTGTTTGCTTCTTCGATGAAGGTATCGTGAATACCTACGGAATAGTCGTTAGACTTATCATAGATAATAGCTACCTTTGTTGCAAGAGCGTTTTCTGCGATGAAATCTGCGGAATAGGTGCCCTGAGCGGGG
>CAKSBK010000062.1 GCA_934438035.1 uncultured Christensenellaceae bacterium | reverse complement strand
GATGTAAGAACGCCTTTAAAAGAGAGGAGGAATAGTCATGGATTTAATTAAATACGTTGAACAGAAGCAGATCCGCACGGACCTTCCCAAAATCGAAATCGGCGATCTTTTAAAGATTTACCTTAAGGTTAAGGAAGGAAACAGAGAAAGACTTCAGGCATTTGAAGGCTATCTTATAGCTCGTCAGGGCGGCGGAGTTTCGGAGACAATCACCGTTCGCCGCATTTCTTACGGCGTAGGCGTTGAGAGAACTCTTCCCATCAACTCTCCCAAAATCGATCACATCGAAAGGGTAAGAGCCGGTAAGGTAAGAAGAGCTAAGCTGTACTACTTAAGAGACAGAGTCGGCAAGGCTGCAAGAATTGCAAGCAAATAATTAACGGCTGTCTTCGGAATTTCCGGAGACAGCTTTTTATTTACAGCAAAAGGAGATGATTTTTACGAGCGAAAACAGGATGAACATAAACTGGTATCCGGGTCATATGACAAAGGCGAAAAGAGAGCTTTCCGCAAAGGTTAAGCTTATCGATCTCGTAATAGAGGTTTTAGACGCAAGAGCGCCCGTAAGCTCTCTTAACCCGGATTTTCAGGAGCTTTTTTCAAACAAAAAACGCCTTTACATATTAAATAAATCCGATATGGCGGACGAAGAGGCAACTTTAAAATGGCTTAAGCATTTTAAAGCTCAGGGAATAGACGCCGTTTCATATTCCGCGGCAACGGCAAATCCCGCCAAGCTTAAAAAAGATATCGAAGCCGCCGCTGCGGATATATATATGAAATACGAAAAAAAAGGCATGAAAAAGACCGTGCGCGCGCTCGTTTGCGGAATCCCCAACGTAGGAAAATCCGCCATATTAAACAGGCTTTACGGCAAAAAAAAGCTTGACGAGGCAAACCGTCCCGGCGTAACAAGGGGCTTAAGCTGGGTAAAGCTCACCCCTTACCTTGAGCTTATGGATTCGCCCGGGCTGCTCTGGCCTAAAATAGAAAACGAAGAAACGGGCGCCATAATCGCGCTTATAGGCTCAATAAAAACGGATATTCTCGATAAAGAAGAGCTTTCGTATTACCTTTTAAAGCTGCTTTTAAAGAGCTCTCCTCAAATGCTTAAAGAGCGCTATAAGCTTTCCGAGCTTCCCGAAGACCCTTGGGAGGCTATGACCGCCATATGCAAAAAAAGAGGATTTCTGTTAAAGGGCGGCGAAATTGACAGTGAAAGGGGCGCAAACGTGCTTTTGGGAGAATTTTCTTCCGCAAAGCTCGGCAGAATCACCCTGGAATATCCTCCCGAGGTGCTTTAAAATGCAAAACGACTTTTATTCACATGAGTGCGAATATTGGAACGGCGGCAGGCTTATGGCAGGCGCGGACGAGGCGGGAAGGGGACCCCTCGCCGGTCCCGTAGTCGCCGCCGCCGTCATTTTTGAAAAGAAAATCATTATAGAAGGAATAAACGATTCCAAAAAGCTTTCGGAAAAAAAGCGCGAAGCGCTTTACGAAGAGATAATAAAAAATTCTCTTTACGGCGTCGGAATAGTCGGTCCCGAAGAGATAGATAAAACCAATATACTCGTCGCCGCAAGAAAAGCATTTTTAAAAGCGGCCGAGGCTCTTCCCGTAACGCCGGATTTCTTTTACACCGACTACATAACGGGGCTTGTTCTTCCCGCACCTTTTGAATCCGTGGTTAAAGGAGACAGCCTTATATACTCCGTTGCCGCCGCGTCCATAGTCGCAAAGGTAACAAGAGACCGCCTCATGTATAAATATGCCGAAAAATACCCCGGCTACGGCTTTGAAAAGCATAAGGGCTACGGTACAAAAGCGCATTACGAAGCCATAGAGCGCCTGGGAATATGCCCCATACACAGAAAAACCTTTCTTAAAAAAATTCTTAAAAATGAAAACGAACAATCATAATAAAGCGCTCGGCAAGCTGGGCGAAGATATTGCAGTTGATTATTTAACAAAAAAAGGTTACATTATAATTGAAAGAAATGTTTTCACCCCGTTCGGCGAAATAGACATAGTCGCAAAGATAGGCGGGAAAACCGTTTTTGTGGAGGTTAAAACCCGTTCTACCGAAAAAAACGGACTGGGCAGAGAAGCAATAACCGAAAAAAAGCGTCTTCACATGCTGAAAAGCGCTCAATATTATGCCGACTCCCGCTTGCTAACGGATATCGGCATAGACGTCATAGAAATAATGCTTAACAGAAATTCCGTTACGCATTTTAAAGACGCTCTCGTTTAAAAAAAGGAGGATTCCCCTTTGAAAAAAATAGTTTGCATAATCACTGCGCTTTTGGCGCTGTTACTCCCCGCCGCAGTCCTTGCAGAAGGCGAAAGCATAATATCAAATCCTGATTTTTCCTCATGGCAGGAAGGGCTTCCCGAAGGCTGGACTTTTTCAAGCTCGAACGCATATCTTACCTCTGAAAACCAAGAAGTCTCGGTTGTTCTGGAAAGTCCGGGTTACGCTCAGCTATATCAGACAATTTCTCTTGAAAAAGAAACCTCATATAAAGTAACGCTGGAGGCAGCCGCAGACAGCGGCGCCGCCTTAAGCTTTTTATATCAGCAGGCAAGCGTTCCCGTCAACGGGAACACTACCGTGCTATACGTCCGCACAAACACCTGCGATACGCAGAATTATGCTCTTTGTCTTTCTCTCGGAAGCGAATACGAAGAAGCGTCGGGCGCATTTAACATAAAAAACGTCTCAATTAAAAAATTAGAGGAAATGCCGCAAAGCGAAACGGTATATACCCTTCTCGGCGAAATAGGGCCCGACGGTGCCGCCGTAAGCGAGAGTACGGAAGATACCGCGCAAAAGGAGCCGCCGTCTTACAACGCCTTAGGCCCCGCTCTTTTATGCGTTATACTTATTGCGGCGTTATATTTCTTTGCAACGGGATATTACGGCAGAAAATTTGCCGACTCCGTTAAAATCAGCCGCGCGGCTATAGTAACCGCGTTTATGTTAGCTTTTGTTCTGCGGCTTTTCATCGCCATAAAGGTTGAGGGATATTCTACCGACCTTTCCTGCTTTAAGGGCTGGGCGCGCCTTATTCACGAGCACGGGCTTTCCGGCTTTTACGAGGCGGACTTCTTTTCCGATTATCCCCCGGCGTATATGTATGTGCTTTGGGTATTAGGCGGGCTTCAGCGCCTGTTCTCCATACCCTCCGGAGTTATGACAGTAATAATAAAGCTGCCTGCGATTCTTTGTGATTTAGGACTTGCATATATAGCGTACCGCTTCTCTAAAAAGCATATAGGCGCAGGCTCAGGCATTCTTATGAGCATAACCCTTCTTATATCGCCCCTGCTTATAATAGCCTCTTCGGCGTGGGCGCAGATTGACTCCGTGTTCACGCTTATAACCGTATGCATATTCATATTGTTATATAAAAACAAAAACATCGCCGCGTTCAGCCTGTGGATACTATTGCTTCTAACAAAGCCTCAGGCTCTGCTTATAGCCCCGGTAATGGCTTTTGTAGTCCTTTACGAGCTCATAAAAAAGGACACTCGCAGGGCGATTTTAAAAGACGTTTTAATCTCGATTCCCATTATGTTTGCAATTTACACCGTCGTTTCTCTTCCCATGAAAGGAAACCAGGGCTTCTTTTACGTATTTACAAACATGTTCGGAACGGTGGGAGAATATAACTACGCGAGCGTAAACGCCTTTAACTTCTTTTCTCTTTTGGGCGCAAACTTTAAAAATGCGGACAGCGCATTCTTATTCACGAATTACAGCACGGCGGGCTGGGTGTTTATCGCTCTTTCCACAGTCGCCGCCGGCACGCTTTATTTTATAAAGGGAGACAGAAAAAACATTTTCTCCGTAGGGGCGCTGTATCTTTCCTCAATATTCATGTTCGCCCATCAAATGCACGAAAGATATATATACCCCGCGGTAATACTTCTGCTGTTTGCGGCAATAATTTATAACTCGAGAAAAATATTTGCTTCATATCTCGCTTTAAGCGCAACGTCGTTTTTAAATATATACACCGTTCTCGTTTACAACATGGCGGATTCGGGCGCGATAGACGACGCTCTTACACGCTTTTTGTCCCTTTTAAACCTCGCAGCGTTTATATGGACGGCATACTGCGTAATAAAAGCTATGCTTAACAAAGACAATTCCCGCTTAAGCTATAGCGAGACAACCCCCGAGCCTTTTTCCGCGCGCAGCCTTAAAAGCGCAAAAAACAGGCTTAACGACGACGAAATCTCCGATAAAAGCGCAAAGCTCAATAAAAAGGATTTCGCTATAATGCTGGCCGTTACCGTTATATACGCCGTCGTTGCGTTCGTAAATTTAGGAAGCACGGATATTCCCTGCGAAGCCCCAAAGAAAATCGAGGCGGGAGAAAGCGCTGTTTTGGAGCTTAAAGACAACGCCTATATTGAAAGCTTATGGTATTACGCCGGCTACTGCGAGGGGGATATCAATATAAGCCTTTCCGACGACGGGGTTAATTTTTACGCTGCCGCAAACGGCTTTACCCACGAATATTCCGACATGTTTACCTTTAGGAAGAACGAACTTAACAGCAGCGCAAAATATATCATGTTAAGCGTAACAACGGGCAGCATGGATATACGCGAAATGGGCGTAACGGGAGAAGACGGCAAATTTATATCACCCGAAAACGCCTATTGCACCGATAAAATCGGCAATCGTACGCAGGCAGCCTTTCTGATTGACGAATTTGACAAGCTGCCGCACGACGGCACGTCTTATATGGAAGAAATGTATTTTGACGAGGTCTATCATGCAAGAACCGCTTACGAATACATTAACGGGATTTATCCCTACGAAATAACCCATCCTCCGCTCGGCAAGGCTTTTATCGCATTAGGCTGCATGATATTCGGCTTTAACCCCTTCGGCTGGCGCTTTTTCGGCGCCCTTGCGGGCGTGTTAATGCTCCCCGTTATGTATATATTCGTAAAAAGGCTGTTTAAAAGCACAAAATGGGCGTTTTTTGCAACAGCGCTCTTCTCCTGCGAATTTATGCACTACGTGCAAACGAGAATCGCCACTATAGACAGCTTTTCCGTTCTGTTTATAATGCTCATGTATCTGTGCATGTATGAATATTCCCGCCACAGCATAATGAAAGAAAAGCTTTCAAAAACGC
The DNA here is from genome assembly GCA_934438035.1 of uncultured Christensenellaceae bacterium. GTDB lineage: Bacteria > Bacillota > Clostridia > Christensenellales > Christensenellaceae > HGM11616. Next base: position 1,251 of record CAKSBK010000062.1, on the reverse strand, counting down.
TTCTTCCGCTGGGACTTTCCGGGCTTTTCTTCGCCCTCGGCGCCGCAACAAAATGGGTTTGCCTTTACGCCGCGCCCGGTCTTGCTATTCTCTTTTTTTACACCGTTTATCAGCGTGAAAAGGAATACCGTTACGTTAAAGAAAACGGACTTTTGGACGAGTATTCGGGCTACAGAAAAAAGCTTTGGCTTACCATACTCTTCTGCGTGGGAGTTTTTCTCGCTCTTCCCGCAGCAGTATACATTTTAAGCTATTATCCATACTATAACGCAATGCAGGGAGATTACACGCTTGCCGACGTTTGGAAAAACCAGGTATACATGCTTACATACCATGCGAACCTTTCGGGAGACCCGCATCCGTATCAGTCAAGCGTATATACATGGCCCTTTAACATACGCCCGGTATTCTTCTTCCTTGCAAAGAATTTAGACCCCTCGCTTCGCTCCGTAATATGGTGTATGGGAAGCCCGACGGTGTTTACATGCGGAACGCTTATGGCTTTAGGACTTTTAGAGGTAAGAAAACAGCCCAAAACGCCTTTTAAGGGTCTTGCGTTTATAACCGTCTGCCTTTTGGGTCAGCTTTTGCCTTGGGTGCTTATAACAAGAGAAGTGTTTATTTATCACTTCTTTACCTCCGTGCCCTTCTTAATAATAATGATTACGTACTTCATGAGATATATATGCGAGAGATATAAAAAAGGCAAATACTTTGCGGCGGCGTTTTTAGCCTTAAGCGTTGTCCTTTTTATACTTTTCTACCCCCCTCTTACGGGAACGCCTATGAGCGTATTTCACGCAAGGCTTATACGCTGGTCTCCCCTGTGGCCTATATCGCTATGAAAAAAAACGTTATTCAGCTTTTAAAATTCTTTTTATGCACACAGGCGGCATGGTTTCTTGACCTCGGAGTATATACGCTTATGTTTGAGGTCCTGAAGCTTAACTACATATTGTCAAAGGCGATTTCCTACTCCCTCGGCGCCGCTTTAAGCTATACTCTAAACAGAAGCGTCACGTTTCTTCGCAGGGGCAGCGTAAAAAGCACGCTTCCAAAGTTCATAACGGTAAACATATGCGCTCTTTTAACGTCCCTTTCCTCAATGTATGTTATGGGAAATATTATAGGCTTAGACGAATGGATATGTTATTTTCTTTCGGTTATATTCTCGTTTTCCGTCAACTATTTCGGAAACAAACTATGGGTCTTTAAAGAGGAGAAAAACAAAAATGCTGTCAAAAATTGAAA
>CAKSBK010000061.1 GCA_934438035.1 uncultured Christensenellaceae bacterium | reverse complement strand
ACCTACAACTTATAGATTCAAATGTGGAAAATGGTAATAATAGAACTTATAGTAATGCTTCGGTTAAACGTGTTTTAAAAATTCCAATGACTCTTAAATGGTTGGCAAAGGATAAGGAAATGCCTATAATTGTTTGTTCACAATTGCTCGGAGCCGTTGAATATCACTCGGATAAACATCCGACTTTGCGTGATCTAAGAGAGGCTGATTCAATAGAACAACATTTGGATAGCGTAGTTTTTATCTATTGTTATTCATATTATTACATTGACGGCGGTAATGAGGATGAGTTAATCATAGTAAAGAACAGAAATGGTGAAACAGTACGGCTCATGTAAAATTCAACAGCGATAGATTAATGTTTAAAAATATGGAAACTTTAATAATGTAGCGGAGCTTCCAAAGTCGGAAGCCCGCTGTTTTGAAAAATTATGTTGCTCCATACTGACACCACATTGCCGCCTCTCATGATTTTATTTGTAGCACCACTAAGTACTTGATATCATCCAATCGATAGTTATTTGAAAACAAAAGCAGAAATACCTCATAGAATTGAAATAATCTGTACCAAATTAAAGCACCTCAAGTCAAAATTCCTAAGCAAAAATAGTTAAAGTTTGTTTTACGCTTAGGAGCGGGAATAAATACAGCTGTTATTTTGCAACTAAAACTGTTTGCTAAATCAGCAAAAAATACTATTCGCAAATTAAAGATGCAAAGCAGGTAACACAAACCTGTCTTGTGTCTTTTTTGTTGAAAATAAAGGTTTTATGAAGCACTGTTCACAAGATGGGTAAGAGTAGGAGAGAGGATGTAGCGGATGGTAAAATTTGCTAAAAAATGGATAGAAGAGTTAGTTAAGAGACATTAAGAGTAAGAACTCTTGGTCTAACGATGATACGAAAGCGGCGCATATGGACCGGAAATAAAATTACAATCTTTGAATCATTCCGGAACTTTTTTATTGAAGTTCTTTTTGATATTGACGAAAAAAGCAGCTTGTCGTTAATATATCTTGATAACATAAATCAGGTTTATCCCAGAGATTGCGTTTGAAATTTTGTAACATTATTTTTTGTTTTTTTCTTTAGATAGCATTATAATATCAACATAGGTTGAATTCGTAAAAAATGCATTTTTATAATTTAGTTACCGAAAGTATCGGATGCTTGCCTAAAGTTAATAAATGCGCAGCACGGGGATTTTCGCGCATTGCGTCGCATAAATAATTATTTCTGATGAATTGTTATGGAAGTATCAAAACTAATGACGAGTTTTCCGCATGTTTGACTGAAGCTGCTTTAACATATCCGGCGATAAACGAAGATGCCATTATTGAGATATTTAATCGCGGGTATATAGTGCTTCGGAGAATTGTAAAAAATTTATCGTAAGCGTATCTGAAAGGTTTTGCGGATAACCTCGCAATATGAAGATAAACGAACATGTTTACCGTTAAAGCATTTGTAAGGCAAAGCTTGAATGGAAAGGATTAATTAAATATGATATATACATCCGAATATTATTCGCCGCTGGGAGATATTTTGTTGGCGAGCGATGAAGTCGGGCTTACGGGTCTATGGTTTAAAGGTCAGAAGTATTTTGCAAACACACTTGCAGAAAAACAAGCCTGTGTAGAAACGCCTTTTATTAAAGAAGCGAAAGAATGGTTGGATGTGTATTTTTCAGGAGAAGAGCCTGACTTTTTGCCGCCTCTTAACCCTCAAGGTTCCGCGTTCAGGCAGGCAGTATGGAAGATTTTACTTAATATTCCTTATGGAAAAACTACTACATACGGAGAAGTTGCAGATATAATGGCAAAAAAGCAAAATATTTCACATATGTCGGCGCAGGCGATAGGCGGCGCGGTTTCACATAACGCAATTTCTATTATTATTCCATGTCACCGTGTAGTGGGTATAAACGGCAGTCTTACGGGATATGCGGGGGGAATTGACAAAAAAATCTCGCTTCTAAAGTGTGAACGTGCCGATATAAGCCGATTATTTATTCCAAATAAATAAAAGTTAGTGTATGTTTTTTTAAACAAAAAGACGGCTTTTTATAAGCCGTCTTTTGTTATGTCTTTAAATTATTTATTAGACTTCTTCTTTTTTATTAGGATAACTGTTGACGCAGCCGCAGCGGTGCAGATAATAAACATTGCAATCCAAAACGCAAGGCTGTTTGAATCTCCGGTTTTCGGGCTGTTATTCGTATTTGCGGTTTTCTTTTTAAGCGATGAAATTGCGTCCTCTATAGCTTTTGCCATTTTGTCAACTTCAGACTGTTCCGTAATGTTTTTACCGCGTACTACTGCGTCAACGGCGTTTTTAACTGCAGAAAAGTCTTTATAGTCATCTTTTTTAAGAGCGTTTGCTTTAGCTATCGCTTCGTTAACCTTGCTGTAGTCGGCGGGCAGGTATGTCATTCTAATTGTTTGGGCGTGCGTCGAGGGGTCTTGAGTAATTGTGAAATTGCCTTTATACGGTTCACAGTTGTCCGCTGTAACTTCAATGGGGTAGGTTCCCTCCGGTAAATTAACGAAGTCTGTGATTTTTTCGCCGTTTACATTTATTACTAAGTTGCTAAGCTCGGCGGGAATTACGTTAAATGTAACGGTATATACCGCCGCGGTTATAAAGTGAACGTTTTTGTAAAGAGCAAAGTACTGTGTGCCGCTTGAAAGCAAATCAATCTTATTGTTTTGGGAATCGACAGCCTGGGCATATTTTAGCCGGTAGCCCTCGGAAATTACGGGTATGCATTCGTCAAAAATTGCAGGAACGTTGTCTTCGTTGGAATTTCTTGCGTCAATATCTGCAGCCTCGACGGTAATGCTTTTGCCTCCGAAGGGGAATTTGCCGTCGGTCGTTACTTTAACGCCGCCTTTAAATAATATATCTCCCTTAGTCCATATAGCGCTGTCCGCTGTTGAGGTACAGCTTGCTTCTCCGCCGTCGATAGTTAAATTTCCTTCGGAATATAGAGCGGGGTAATAGCTTTGCGCTTTAATTTTTGAGCCTCTGATTTCAATTTCGCCTGCTCCTTGATTATTACCCATATATACTGCGTTGAAATAATCCGCAAGAGCAGTAAAGGTGACGTCGCTGCCGTTTTTGACAGTTAATTTTTTTGCGTTTGCGGCAGAATAATACGACGTGCATTTTACCTTTGCATTGTCTATGGTTATGTCTCCTTTGTTATAAGACGTGATTCCGCAGCCGCTTTGCGAATTTATATCAATATCTGCATTTTCTGAAATTTCGATATTGCCGTTAAGGGTGTATAATGCGTCCCATTTAACGTTTACGGTAAGCTTCCCGTCGCCTGTAATCTTGAAATTGTTAGAGCTTCCGTCTGCAAATATTCCTCCGCCGTCTGTCAGAGAAATAATATTTGTTCCCATAAGCTTAATTGTTAAATTTCTGTCTCCGACTACTCTTATGCCGTATTTAGGGCTTTCGTCGCTTTTTCCTCCGTTAGTAATGGTTGCGTTGTTAAGTGTAAGCGTTTTTGTTCCGGGGTCGTAGGTTGCCGTTCCGCCTCCGCAGGCAACGGTGAGCTTTTCACTTGTAAACTGTTCTCCGTTTACATACAGCCCGTAGTTTTCTTGAGCAAAAACTGCGGCGGCCAGCAACCAATGATGATTATCAAGCTGATTAGAAATGAAATTATTTTTTTCTTCAAAATTATTCCTCCTTCTGCTGCCTTTTGACAGCTTAAAATCAGTCTCTTGTGTTATTAGCCGCAAACGGTTATAAATACTCGTCAGCTTGCTTCTTTTATATTAAATGCCGAAATGAATTTATTATTTCCGGGCATTTAAATTCTTAATCAAACAGATTGCCGCTATATTAAAACAAAACGATGTTTAATTTATGTCGCTGATTTTTTGGTTGCGAATTTAAAATCCGCTTATATCGGAGCAATAATTACATTTACTTTAAAAAACTGTTTTTTTATAATCTTTATTTACTTACTTAAAAATATACGTTAAGTCCGTTCTTTATATTGCTTTATGAATTTTTAGTTACTTACTGTTTCGACTGTATTTTAGGAATTGATTTATATAATAATAATATCTTACAAAACGTAAAATGTCAATAAATAAGGCAAATTTTAAGAATTTTAGCGGTTATTTATATGTTAATTTTCCGGTATTAATAAGGTTTTTAAACTATGCTCGGATAACAAACGTTAAAACTGTTTTTTCTGCTTGCGAAAGAGTAAAATATTATGTTTATTAAAGCATTTTTTAAGAATGTTATAATATATGTTTCATTGACATTATATTTTTTGGGTGTTAAAATTTAAATAGGAAACCAAATAATGTTTTTTGGTTTCCGCACGGAGGAAGATTTTGAGAGAAAAAATTATAGATGCCGCAATTGCGGAATTTACTTTAAACGGCTTAAAATTTACAATGAGCGACCTGGCAAAAAGCCTGGGGATAAGTAAAAAAACAATTTACACTGTTTTTGATTCGAAGCAATCCGTTCTTTTGGGAATTGCGGACAGATACGCGGCTGATTTTGAAAGAATGCAGGCCGAGCTTGAAGCGGATGATGAGCTTGACCCTGTTATAAAGCTTGAACGGCTGTTATGCGCTCTTCCGGAAAAGTATCACGATATCGGGTTAAGCAGAATTTACGAGCTTGCGGAAAAATATCCAAAGCCGTATAAACATCTTATGGCTTGCGTTAACCACGGTTGGGAGCTCGCGGAAGAATATATAAAAAAGGGAATTAACGAAGGGCGTATTTCTGACGTTTCCGTTCCCGTCGTTATGGCTATGGTTAAAGGTACGGTTCATGTATATATGGAAACGGATGTTCTTTTGAAAAACGGTCTTACTTACGAGCAGGGAAAAGAAGAGATGGTAAAAATACTTATGAAAGGAATTTTAAAAGGTGAACGAAGTAAGGGTAATTGAAATTAAACAACGCGTCTTTGCGGATAACGACAGGCAGGCGGATGAACTGCGGCAATCACTAAAAAACAAAGGTGTGTTTCTTTTAAACCTAATGTCTTCTCCCGGTTCGGGAAAAACGACAACGCTTAAGCGCACTATTGATATGCTTAAAGATGAGCTTAGAATAGGCGTTATGGAGGCGGATATTGACTCCGACGTAGACGCTAAGGCTATTTCTCAGACGGGCGTTAAGGCAATTCAGCTTCATACCGGCGGTATGTGCCATTTGGACGCGGAGATGACTCGTCAGGGAATTGAGGCGCTTGACGTCAGCGATATTGACCTTGCTATTTTAGAAAACGTGGGAAATCTCGTATGCCCCGCTGAGTTTGACACGGGAGCCGCTTTAAACGCCATGATACTTTCAGTTCCCGAGGGACATGATAAGCCGTTAAAATATCCTTTGATGTTTGAAATATGCAACGCCGTAATTATAAACAAAATTGACGTTTTGCCGTATTTTGATTTTGATATGGAGCTTGTAGGTGAATTTATTCATAAGAGAAATCCTAATGCTGTAATCTTCCCGATAAGCGCCAAAACGGGCGAGGGCGTTGATAAATGGGCAGAATGGCTAAAAGAGCAAGTCAAAAACGTAAAAAACAACTGAAAAAGGAGAGAAAAATGAAAAAAGATCTTGATAAGGAGCTTTATCCGGATTACGTTTATCCTGAATTTAAGCCGGATGAGAACGAACCGTTTCGCGAGCCTATAGCAAAGCTCGGCAAGAAAATTACAGACCGCATTCCTCAAAAGCTCGGGTTAAAGAAGATAACGAGAAACGACCCCGAATATTGGGGGCTTGCAGGCGTTCTTTCTGACGAAGAGGCGAACCTCGCTTTAAAGCTTGACGTCAGAAAGCCCAAAACTTTTCCGGAGATAGTTAAGCTTTCAGGTCTGGAAGAGAAGAAATGTCAGGAGCTTCTTGACGAAATGTCAAGAAAGGGACTTTTGGAATATAATTGGGAGAATGAGGCTCACGAAAAGCAGTATGTTCTTCCCATGTATGTACCGGGCTGTGCGGAATTTTTCAATATGAATGCGAACGTTTTAAAATCCAACCCCGAAATGGGTACGTTTTTTGAGCATATGTCGCGTTTGCCTCTTGAGAAAATAACGCCTTTTGTTCCCGAGGGCGGCGCAGGCATAGGAATGCACGTAATACCCGTTGAAAAGGCAATTGAGATGGAAAACGAATCAATCGACCTTGAACATATATCTCATTGGTTAAGCAAATACGAGGGCAAATACGCCGCAAGCCCCTGCTCTTGCAGACGCTCGCGCCTGACTCACGGCGAGGGCTGTGCGGACGACCCCGAGGGCTGGTGTATTGCCGTGGGCGATATGGCGGATTACGTTGTCGAAACGCAAAAGGACGGCAGATATATCTCTAAAGAAGAGGCTCTTGATATATTAAGACAAGCCGAGGAAAACGGATTTGTTCATCAGATA
>CAKSBK010000060.1 GCA_934438035.1 uncultured Christensenellaceae bacterium | reverse complement strand
GGGTAAGAGCAGCTTCCGAATTTTTCCAACATAGCGTCCGTAATCTGCGGAAAATCCGTAGGGACAAACAGGCCGCCCTCGTCGGATATACCCTTTAAAACGGCTGCCAAAGAATCAATGTGGTTATCTATGTTGCGTGTGCTAATAAGTCTCATATCAGTCGGAATTCCTCCATATATGGTCTGTTTTCAAATTATATCACATATTAAATTGAATTTAAAGTATAAAAACACGAGTATGACTTTCATAAATATTCATATAAAAGAAATACCGCACAAAAATGCGGTATTCGGCGTATGACGTTTTATGCTTTGATTACTTTTCCTCGGGTGCGCTAGAAACTATCTCTTTAAGGGAAGCGGCAAGCCCTGCCATGTTTTGGAGCTCGCTGGGAATGATTATTTTTGTAGCCTTTCCGTTTGCGACCTTTTCCATTGCGTCAAGACTCTTTATTGCAATCATGCCGTCCTTTCCGGCGACGTCCTGCATCATTCTAAGACCCTCGGCGCGCGCTTCGTTTACCTTTAAAATAGCCTCCGCCTGACCTTCGGCTTCCTTAATCATACTCTGCTTTGAAGCTTCCGCTCTTAATATTGCGGATTCCTTCTCGCCCTCGGCAACGAGTATTGCGGATTTTTTTTCGCCCTCCGCGCGTAAAATGGATTCTCTTCTTTCACGCTCCGCTTTCATCTGGCGCTCCATGGCGTTTTGAATTTCAACGGGCGGTTTTATGTTTTTAAGCTCTACTCTGTTTACCTTGATTCCCCATGCGTCCGTAGCTTCGTCTAAAATCATTCTCATTTTGCCGTTTATTATATCGCGGCTGGTTAAGGTTTGATCAAGCTCAAGGTCGCCTATGATATTTCTTAAAGTAGTTGTTGAGAGGTTGGCGATTGCGAGCTTAGGATCGGAAATTCCGTATGTATAGAGCTTGGGGTCGGTTATTTGATAGAACACTACGGTATCTATCATTATGGTTACGTTATCTTTTGTTATAACGGGCTGAGGAGGAAAATCGAGAAAGTCCTCTTTTAGAGATACGACTGCCGCAACCCTGTCTATAAACGGCGTTTTGACGTGAAGACCAACGGGCCATGTTTTGTCATATGCGCCGAGACGCTCTATTACGTAAGCCTTTGCCTGAGGAACTATTCTTATGTTCGTGAGTAAAAGCGCAAGCACTATTATTACGGCTGCCGCAATGAGTATTGTGATGATAATGGGTTCCATAAATTTCTCCTTATAATTTTATATTTTTTCAACAGTGAGTTTAACGCCGGAAATTGAAAGCACTTTAACCGTTTCGCCCTCGTTTATGGGCTTGCCGTCGTTTGAAACGGCGGACCATATCTGCCCTAAAACTTTAACGGTGCCTTGGTCTTTGATCGGGTTTATTTCATTTAAAACGAGCGCCTCTCTTCCGATTACCCTGTCGGAATTTGTAGCCTGCGCTTTTTTATGCTTCATCTTGTCAAACGGCTTAAAAATTAATATAAGCGCAAGAGAAATTGCGCTTAGCGCCGCCGCGGTTATTATCTGGGCTGTGACGCTTACGCCGAAAAGAGAAACAATTAAAGCACAGAAGCTTCCTATTGCAAACCATATTGAAACAAGGTTTACCGTAACGGCTTCTATTATTATAAAAACAGCTGTAAGTATAAGCCAAAATGCCCACGGAGGGAGCCCTAATATCATTTTTTATTCCTCCTCAATTTTTTTAAAGCGCAAAACGTCGCCTTCTTTGGTATGTATTATGTCGTTCCACATGCTTTTGGGTCTTACCCAAAGAGCGTTATTGCCGTAAAGTGCGCGGTATACTACCATTTCTTCAAGTGTTTCGGAGTGCGTCGCTATATCTATTACTTCATAAAGCCCGCCTTTGTAATGTATGTATTTGCCCGGTCTTATATCCATTTAACGCTCCTTGACGATTGGGTTGATTATATATACCCTTACTAAAGGTTTTAAAACATCGTTTAAAAAGATTAATATATTAAAACGTAAAAATTCGTTCTTTTAATAAATTATACGTTTAAAAATTTATTCGGTCAATTTAAATCATCTGATATAAAATACCTTAAAGAATTAATCGTAAACGGCAAAAACTATGAAAAATAAAAAACGGAGCGGTTTATGAAAAGCTTTTGGCAGAAAAATACATCTACGTAAAAAAGAGGAGAGCTTAAAAAAAGACATAAAGGCGGACGCGGTTATTATAGCGGAGGAATGTGCGGAATACTCTGCGCCTGTTTTTTAAAGGAAGCGGGCGCAAACGCCGTTGTTTTGGAGGCGGATGAGATATGCTCAGGACAGATGGGGCAAAGCACTGCGAAAATAACATTTCAGCACGGGCTGCTGTTTAATGAATCAGAGCGGGTTTTAGGGAAATTAAAGGCGCAAAGCTGTATAGAGCTTCAAAAAACGCCCTGATGAGATATGAGAAGCTGATAAAAGATAAAAACATAGATTGCGATTACAAAAAGCGGTTAAGCTGCGTATATTCGCTTGAGGACGAACGCAAGATGATTAAAGAAGAAAAAAGCGCGCAAGAACTCGGCGTTGACACTATTTCAGCTTGGATACCGAGCTGCCGTTTAAGGTTAAAGGAGCCGTTTATGTAAAAAATGCGGCGGTTTTTGACCCTGTTAAATTTGCTAAAGGAATATCCGAGGAAATAAAAATATATGAAAACTCGCCGGTGACCGGAGTTGAAGGGAATGCCGTATACACAAAAAACGCATGTGTTAAGGCGAAAACGATAATATTTTGCTGCCATTATCCGTTTATAAACTTTCCGGGGATGCATTTTACAAAGCTTTATCAAAATAGAAGCTATGCGATGGCGCTTGCGGGGGGAGTATACGCTTGGTGCGGCATATATAGACAAAAGCGGTGAGGGGCTTTCGTTAAGAGATTATCCGGTGAGGGCTGATTTTAGGGGGCGGTGCGCACAGAACGGGCTTTCCCGGCGGAGGCTTTAAAACGCTTGAGGAGGCGAGAAGAGAATACTTTGCGGATTTTACTGAAGAAGCGAGGTGGTCGGCGCAGGATATAATCACCCCCGACGGGCTGCCGTATGTCGGAATATATTCCTTAACAACGCCGAGCCGTCTTTTGGCTACAGGCTTTAACAAATGGGGAATGACGGGCTCCATGGCGGCGGCAGCCGTTATATGCGATATGCTTATAAAGGAAAAAAGCGACTTTGAAGAGATGTTAAGCCCGGCGAGAAGAAATTTAAAAACGATAAAGAGATTTCTTCAAATGAGCGCGCAGGCGGCAAAATCCATTGCGCTTAGTGCGTTTTATCTTCCTAAAGAGACGGCGGAGCTACTTAATAAAAACGAAGGGCGGCTTATTAACGTCGACGGAAGAAAGGTAGGGGCTTATAATGACGCAAAGCGCATTTATTTGGTTTCGCCGAAATGCCCGCACCTCGGCTGTGAGCTTCATTTTAATCAAAACACCTTAAGCCGGGATTGCCCCTGCTTTTCATATACGGGCGAGCTTTTGGAGGGTCCTGCGCAGACGAACATAAAAAAGCAAGGTTAATGCGCTTTTTAACTGCGGCATTCGGGTAAAGAAAAAGGCGGGCGCACTATGGTTTAATGCGTCCGCCTTTATTTTGTTTCAAAAATAAGCGGTTAGTTATTTTTTGAAGACCTCTTCTGCGTATCTTACGGTTTGCATAGCGTCTTTACAGTATTTGTCCGCTCCAATCATATCCGCATATTCCTGTGTTAAAACAGCTCCGCCGACTACGGTAAGGGTATTGGGAGATTTTTCCTTTAAAAGCTCTATAGTCTGCTGCATTGCGGGAACCGTTGTCGTCATAAGCGCCGAAAGACCGACGAGCCTGCAATTTCTTTTAACCGCTTCATCCGCAATGATTTGCGGGTCAACGTCTCTTCCCAAGTCTATGACGTCAAAACCGAAATTCTCAAGCAGCACCTTTACGATGTTTTTTCCTATATCGTGAATATCGCCCTTAACCGTTGCGACTATAACGGTTCCCTTTGAGGCGTTTTCGCTTTTGGGTATCATCTCTTTTACGGCGTCAAAGGCGAACCTTGCGGCTTCTGCGCTCATGAGAAGAGAGGGAAGATAGACCGTTTTTTCCTCAAACCCTTTGCCTACGACGTCAAGCGCGGGAATTATATGTTCTTCTATAACGCTTAAAGGGGGAGAGGTTTTTAAAAGCTCTTTGGCGTTTAAAGAGGCGTCCTCCTTAAGACCTTTAATTATGGCTTCCTTTAACGTGAGCTCGCTTTTGGGTGCGTCTACGGTGTTAACGGCGTTATCTGCCCAGGCGATATATTGACCGAAGCTTTCGTCCTTTGCGCTTAAGGCAAGGAAAGAAAAATATGCCTTTTTCATTTCCTCGGATAACGGGTTCATAATTGCAAGGTCAAGCCCGTTATACATCGCGAGCGTGAAAAACGACGCGGTAAGGCAATCTCTTTTGGGAAGACCGAAGGAGATGTTTGAAACGCCTAACGAGGTATTAACGTTAAGCTCACTCTCGATTAAGCGTATTGCCTCTAACGTGACCTCGGCGCTTAATCTGTCGGAAGAGACGGTGAGCGCGAGAGGATCGACGATAATATCCTTTTTATCGATACCGTATTTACTTGCGCAAAAAACTATTTTCCTTGCGATTTCAAGCCTGCCCTCGGCGGTTTTGGGAATGCCGGATTCGTCAATCGTAAGGGCGATTACCGCTCCGCCGTATTTTTTAACGAGGGGGAATATGCATTTCATGCTCTCTTCCTTGCCGTTCACGGAGTTTATGAGAGGTTTTCCGTTGTATATTCTTAAAGATGCCGCCATGGCGGAAGAGTCTACGGTGTCTATTTGCAGAGGAAGGTCGCAAACGGATTGTATTTCTTTTACCGTATGGACGAGAGTTTCCTTTTCGTTAAGCTCGGGAAGCCCGGTGTTTACGTCCAGAATATGCGCGCCGGCGTCTTGCTGGCTTAAAGCCTCTCTCAATATAAAATCCGTATCGGAGTTTCTAAGTGCGGTTTTTAAAAGGGGCTTTCCCGTGGGGTTAATTCTTTCGCCTATTAAAAGCGGCTTAATCCCGATATATTCGGCGTGCGTATATGAGCTTATGACGGTAAAGCTCTTTTTTTCTATGGGAACGACGGGGAGATTTTTTGTCCTCTCAACCGTTTTTTTAATGTATTCGGGAGTTGTTCCGCAGCAGCCGCCCAAAATTCTCGCACCCATACCGGCTATTTGAGCCATGATATCCGAAAACTCGTCGGCGTTTACGTCGTAAACGGGGTTTCCGTTGACGCTTCTCGGCATGCCGGCGTTGGGGGTTACGATTAAAGGAAGGGAGGTCAGGCGCAAAAATTCGGGAACGAGCTTTTGCATTTGCTCCGGACCTAAAGAGCAGTTAAGACCGAGCGCGTCTACTCCGAGACCCTCCAAAAGCGCAACCATTGCTCCTATATCCGCCCCTGTCATGAGCTTTGAGGTCTCGTCGTATACGTTGGTTACAAATATAGGCAGAGAGCAGTTTTCCTTTGCGGCGAGAACGGCGGCTTTTGTCTCGTAGCTGTCGTTCATTGTTTCAATTAAAACGAGGTCCGCTCCCGCCAGTGCTCCCGCTTTAATTACGGGGGCAAATGCAGATACCGCCTCCTCAAAGGGCAGGTCGCCGTAAGGCTGCAAAAGTCTTCCCAAGGGACCTACGTCAAGAGCAACGTATTTTTCGTTAAATTCGCTTGCGGCGCTCTTTGCGAGCTTGACCGCCGAGCTTACAAGCAGGTTTATCTGCTCCTCGGAATATTTAAGACCGTTTATTCCGAAGGTGTTTGAAGAGGCTATATCCGCTCCGGCGGCAAAATAATCGAAGTGGATTTTTTTTATGAGCTCGGGGCGTTCTAAATTAAAGCTTTCGGGAGCTTGCCCCGGGGCTAAACCGTTCGCTTGGAGTATTGTGCCCATGCCTCCGTCAGAAATTATTCTGTTTTTGCATAATTTTTCAAGTATTTTCATGTTTTTTCCTCTATTCCAATTATAGCGGTTACGGTTTTTGTGGGGTAGAGCATCATTCCCTCCGTCAAAACTGCGCCTATGTTTTTAGGCGTATTGAGTAAAACGGTGAAGAGCTTTTGAGTTTCTATGGGAAAATCTCCATAACCCGGGGAATATCTTCGAAGAGTTATTTTATTTTCCGTTGCCGCACTGCGAGAGAGACTTTCGTTTAAAGCGTCGCATACGTCTTCTATCATTGCGCTTCCGGCGGCGTCAAGCGCATAAGACATGGCGGGGGAGAGGCTTTGCTCCAAACGTATAATGCGCTCGGAGCCCGTGCCCAGCGTTGCTGCGAACAAAAACGCTTCTTTTGCGTTTTTAAGGTGCTTTGCCAAATATGCGCTTTTTATGACGTTTCCCGCAATATCCGTGTAAACGTCGTTTACGCTTACGTTAAGCCGCGTGAAGCACGCCAGGGGAGAGGCGGCTTTGCTCATTTTTAGAAGGGCATTATT
>CAKSBK010000059.1 GCA_934438035.1 uncultured Christensenellaceae bacterium | reverse complement strand
TGACCCATAAAATCGAGATTTTAACTCGATTTTATATAATTGCATTTGCTAATGCAATTATTCAGTAGACATTATTTTACATGAAAACGAAGGCATGCGAAGAAGAATGCGCCTTACCGCGTCAGGCTTGTTTTCTTAAAAAGAAGTTTGTTTTCCTGTATAATAAGTCGGTTTTTTCTCTTGCAAAAGCGCGGATAAATTGGTATAATAAGTGAAACTGAATACCGATGTAAGAAGATACGGTTTGAAAAGTTGTTAACTGAGTAGATGAAAAGGAAATCAGGTTCGAGTCCTGAACAACCGCCATTACTGTATTTGACAAGATGGGAGCGGTACACCCGACCGAACAGTCTGGGACAGCCGGCTCTGTGCGGATTTTCCGCAGTATCATAAGTCAGGATACCTGCCGTATCTTTGGGTTTTAACGACTTGGGTGAGAAGAGTTAAGCCGATTTATCGCATTATAGACCGGTAAAGCTTTTCTCAAATGTTTTTCCGAGTCTGATATTTTGACGTATATTTCGGATAATGAAAGCTCTTTTGACTTTAATGTCATAAGAGCTTTTATTTTTAGCTGGACGGTAAAAATGAAAATCAAAACGGAAAATAAAATTAAAAAGACAGCTGCTTTTATAATTGCGGTTGTTTTACTGCTCATGCTGCCGGTATCTTGTATAAACATACAATCGGTTGATGACTATTATTCGCAGCCTACGCAGGATATTACGAGGGAAAATAAGACGGTGAGCTTAAGCATATCCTGTAAAACGGTTTTTGATAATTGGGACTTGCTTGACGAGAATTTAAAAGAGGGAGATTATATTCCGAAAGACGGAG
The DNA here is from genome assembly GCA_934438035.1 of uncultured Christensenellaceae bacterium. Taxonomy (GTDB): domain Bacteria; phylum Bacillota; class Clostridia; order Christensenellales; family Christensenellaceae; genus HGM11616. The sequence continues at coordinate 5,678 of CAKSBK010000059.1, read as the reverse complement.
TCGTTTTGCCGCTTACGGAAGTCGTTTTGCAAGAGGGCGATACTGTTTTTGACGTATTGTCAAGAGCGGTAAGAGAAAAACGCATACAGATGGAATATGAAGGAGCGGACAAAAACAGTTACGGAACCGCATACATCGAGGGCATAAATTATCTGTATGAGTTTTCCTGCGGACAGCTTTCCGGCTGGATGTACCGCGTAAACGGAGATTTTCCCAACGTTGGGTGTTCAAACTATATTTTGAAAGACGGAGACGTTATAGAATGGGTATATACCTGTGATTTGGGAAAAGACGTGGGAGGAGAGTTTAAAGAGAAATAATGAAGAGATTTAACGCGCTTCACCCTGCGGCTTCGGCGTTTTACTTTATATCGGTGATTATAATATCCGTTTTTGCTTCTAACCCGATTTTGCAGGCGACGGCTCTTGCCGGAGGAATATCTTTTTGCGCCGCAATTAAAAAAGGCGGCTTTTTAAAAGAACTCTTATATAATTTAATATTGTTTATGGTTGTTTGCGCCGTAAACCCGCTTTTTGTACATAACGGGGAAACACCGTTATTTTTTATAAACGGCAATGCGTTTACTTTAGAAGCGGTTTTTTGCGGCGGAGGCATTGCGGCGGCGCTTATGTCCGCGATATATTGGTTTAAATGTTTTAACGTTATTATGACGTCGGACAAGCTTCTGTATTTGTTTTCGAAAATTTCTTCAAAAATATCTCTGCTTATGTCCTGCGCATTAAGGTTTATTCCGGTGTTTAAGGCGCAGTCAAAGAAAATACGCGCAACGCAAACCGCAATGGGAATGTATTATAATGGCGGAATTACGGATAAAGTTAAAAGCGCTTTGCGCGTATATTCCGCGCTTATATCCTGGGCGCTTGAAAATGCGATAGATACCGCTTCTTCGATGAAATCGCGCGGCTATGGGCTTAAGGGCAGAACGCACTTTGCGCTTTTTAGGTTTTCTTATGCGGACGGGATGTATTTAGCCGTTACCGCAGCGCTTGACTTTATAGTTTTATTTGCTATGTCTTTAGGCGCGCTGAGGTTTGAATTTTACCCTCATATTTCCGAGATTGACGCAGGATTTTGGGCGGTTTTTGCATATACAGCGTTTGCCCTTCTGGCTTTTTTGCCGATTTTTACGGAGGTTAAGGAGAATATCAGATGGAAGCTGTACGAATCGAGAATCAGACGTTTTGTTACCCGGGAACGGAAAGCCCGGCAATTTCAGATATCTCTGTTTCAATTGAAGAGGGAGAGTTTGCGGCGTTATGCGGCGTATCGGGCTGCGGAAAATCGACTCTTCTTAAAATGTTGAAAAGAGAAATTTCTCCTTACGGCAAAAAAAGCGGAAAAATACTTTTCGAAAATCGTCCACAGGAGAAGCTTTCCGAAAGAGAAGCATGTGCAAACATAGGCTTTATAGCTCAGAAGCCCGAAAGTCAGATTGTTACGGATAAGGTATGGCATGAGCTTGCGTTCGGGCTTGAGAGCTTGGGGCTGCCACAGCAGATTATCAGAAGAAGAGTTGCGGAAATGGCGGCGTATTTCGGAATAGAGAGTTGGTTTAGAAAAAGCATTTTTGAGCTTTCGGGCGGGCAGAAACAGCTTTTGAATCTTGCGTCTGTTATGGTTATGCAGCCTAAAATTTTGATTTTAGATGAGCCTACAGCGCAGCTTGATCCTATTGCGGCGGCGGATTTTATTTCCACGCTTAAAAAGCTTAACAGCGAATTCGGACTTACCGTGCTTATGGCAGAGCATCGGTTGGAAGATGTTTTGCCGATTGCAGACAGAGTAATTTTACTTGACGATGGAAAAATCGTTTTTTCGGAGTGCCCGGAGAATTTTTCAAATTATTTTGATAGCGTACCCGAGCATCCTATGGCGCAGAGCCTGCCTGCTGCGGCAAAGATATACCGCCTTACGGGAGAAAAGGGAAATTGCCCGCTTACGGTACGCGAAGGCAGAAAGTATATATCCGATAATTTCGGAAATTCCGTTAAAAAAATTGACATAAAAACAAATGAATTAAAAACCGAAACCGTATTGGAGCTTAAAAATATAAGCTTCAGGTATGATAAGGAGTTTCCCGACGTTTTAAGAGATATATCGTTAAGCGTTTATAAAGCGGAACATCTTTGCATATTGGGGGCAAACGGCGCAGGAAAAACAACTCTTCTTAATATATTTGCGGGACTTAATAAGCCGTATTGCGGAAAAGCGGAGCTCTTTAAAAGAAAGATGAGCGCATATTCCAAGACGGAGCTTTACAGGAACAATATTGCGCTTTTGCCGCAGGATCCTCAAACAGTGTTTTTAAAAAAGACGGTAAAAGAAGATTTATATGAGATGATTTCCGTTATGAAATATGATAAAAACGCTGCGGAAGAAATTATATTAAACATTTCAGAAAAAACGGGGATTACTCAGCTTTTGGATAAGCATCCGTACGACTTAAGCGGAGGAGAACAGCAAAAAGCCGCTCTTGCGAAGGTGCTTCTTTTACAGCCTAAGATATTCCTGCTTGACGAGCCGACAAAGGGTATGGACGCATATTATAAGCGGCAGCTTTCAAATATGTTAAAGGCGCTTTTAAAAGAGGGAATGACGATAATTACGGTAACGCATGATATTGAATTTGCAGCGGCAAATGCAGACAGATGCGCGTTTATATTTGACGGGCAGATAATATCCTGCGACACGCCGAACGCATTTTTTTCTGGAAATACATTTTACACGACGGCGGCAAACAGAATTTCAAGAGGTATTTACGAAAATGCGGTGCTTTGCGAAGAGGTAGCATCGCTGTGCAAAATAAATTCCAAAAAAGGCGGATGTAAAGATGAATGAAAAGAAAAAAAATATAATCTCATATGTTTTGCTTCTTGCCGCAGTTCCCGCCGCCGTTATTATAGGCGCGGCGATTTTTAAGGGAAAGCACTATGCGTGGATATCCTTATGCGTTGCGGTTTTATCCTGCGTGCCCGTGTTCTGCGCTTTTGAAAAAAAAGACGTTTCTTCAAAAGAGCTGGTGGTTATTGCGGTTTTAATAGCGCTTACAGCGGCGGGAAGGTTCGTTTTTGCATGGCTTCCCGGTTTTAAGCCGGTAACCGCATTAACGGTTATATCTGCAATTTGGCTGGGAAAAAGCTCGGGGTTTATGATAGGCTCGCTTTCGGCTGTGATTTCGGACTTTTATTTCGGACAGGGACCTTGGACTCCTTTTCAGATGTTTTCATGGGGAATTATAGGCTTTATAGCCGGGGCGCTTTCTTCTCCGCTTAAAAACAATAAAGCGGCGCTATGCATTTACGGCGTTTTATCGGGAGTGCTATTTTCTCTCATAATGGACGTATGGACGGTTCTTTGGGCAGACGGCTATTTTAACTTTACGAGATATGCCGCCGCTATAGTTTCGGCGCTTCCGGTTACCGCGGAATATGCGGTTTCTAATGTGATATTTCTGCTTCTGCTCAATAAACCTATAGGGGAAAAGCTTAAGAGAATTAAAGAAAAATACGGATTATTTGCTTCGGTTTAAGATGTAAAAGACTGTTTGGAGGAAATTATTGTGAAAACAACCAAAAGAATATCGGCATTTATTATTACAATTGTTCTTATTTTAGGCATGTTGCCCGTACCGGCGTTTGCCGAGGACGAGCCGCAGGTTAACGACGAGGGATATTACCTTTTAGAAACTGCCAAAGACCTCATGTGGTTTGCCGATAAGGTAAATAACGGGGAGGACTCTATTAATGCCGAGCTTACAGCAAATAGGGAAACGGCTTTAAGGTTGCGCTTAACACGCAATATGATGAGTCCTGTGATTATTTTGCAATAGGTTTTTTGGATATTTATCCGATACAAAACGGGAGTATAACCGTCTCTTCCGGAAGTTATCCGCATGTCGGAGGAATTGCAGGGGGATAAAGACGGATAACAGACCTGCGGAGTATATTGACGCGGACTTAAGAGATTCTCATATAAATGTCGTAAAAATATGGCAAGAGGCGTATTTCAGCTCTAATGCGTTAAGCGAGGAAAAACGAAACGACGTTATTGCATTAAAGGACGAAATGTGGAAAAGAATTTGGAAAAGTTCAGGAATAATTAAAAAACTCAAGTTGAAATACATGTATTTTCTTTAGGAGAAAACTATGAAACTAAAAAGAGCATTTTTAATACTGACGGCGGCGGTTATTCTCTTTTTTGCAGCTGCCTGCGGGAATAACGGCTTAAGAAAAATTTATTCGGCTGCGGAAGAAACGCTTTTGGAGCAAAAGGAAAATTGCGTAGGCTCTGTCGGCGGAGAATGGAGAATAATAGGTCTTGCGCGCTCGGGAAAGCTTACGGATAAAGCGGCGGACGAGTATTTGAAAAATGCGGAAGAATACGTTAAAAATATTGGCAAAGACCGCCTGGACGATGTGAAATCTACAGAGAATTCCCGGCTTATACTGGGAGTATCCGCCGCAGGAGGAGACCCTTTAAATATAGGGGGAAGAAACCTTATAGCGGGACTTTCGGATATGAGCTATATTGAAGGGCAAGGGATAAACGGAGCTGTTTGGGCGCTTATTGCATTTGACTGCAAGAAGTTTGATATACCGCAATGCGCAGAGGAGGAGAAAACCGTTACGAGAGAAAAGCTTGTTTCATGTATATTGCAGGCTCAGTCGGAAGACGGCGGATATGGGCTTATTAAAGATTCTTCGGACGCTGATTTAACTGCGATGGCTCTGCAGGCGCTTGCGCCGTATAAAGAAGAAGCCGAGGTGGAAACGGCAATAGAAAAGGCGCTTTTGTATCTTTCGGAAATTCAGCTTAAGGACGGAGGATACGAAAGCTACGGAACGGTTAACAGCGAATCATGCTCACAGGTTGCGGTCGCACTTTTGTCTTTGGGAATAGATATTGAGAAAGACGAAAGGTTTATAAAGGAGGGGAAAAACGTTATTGACGCATTGAGCGGCTTTGCGGTTGAAAGGGGCTTTTGTCATCAAAAGGAAAAGCTCGTTTACGACGCTATGGCGACGGAACAGGCGTATTACGCCATTACGGCTTATTACAGATTTAAGGAAAATAAAGCGCCGCTTTATGACTTTACAGAATAACATAAATTTATATTCGCTTCGGGAAGCTTGAGCCCCCGGGGCGATTTTTTTTTATTAAAATCTAATTGAGCATAAGGAAATGCACGGGTTCGGCGGCGCCCGACGCCGAGACAGAGGGAGGAAGGCATTACGGGCAAAAATGAAAAAGGAGGAGGGTATGCTTACACATATCATTATCATTGTGGGAATATTTGCCAATGCGGCAATATCCGCAGCGATACTTAAGACAGTAAATAAAAAAGAAAAAAAGGAGCCTGCAAGCACGGAGGAGGACGAAACTTATTTAAAGAGAAAAAGGCAGCTTGAAAGCCTTTTAAACTACGGAACGGGAGGTAAAAAGGAATGATAAAAACTTCGCCTGCGGAAGTATATGCGGAATATCTCGAGGCGAAAAGCTATAACGCTTCAATTGATTTGGAAGAAAGAGTAAAAACATATGAAAACTTTTTTATAGGCAAACAATGGGAGGGCGTAAACGCGCCGGATATGGATAAACCGGTGTTTAATATTCTGAAAAGAGTAATAAATTATTTTATTGCCATGCTCGCTTCAGAC
>CAKSBK010000058.1 GCA_934438035.1 uncultured Christensenellaceae bacterium | reverse complement strand
GCTTTATATTTACAAGCATTCTTCCCGCCGTGCAGTTAAATTGTGCGGCGGGGGGAGGAGGAGAAATTATGAAAAAATTTGTTGCGATATTGATTGCGGCGCTGCTCCTTATTTTTTCTTCGCTTTTATTTTCCTGTTCAAGTAACAATGCGGAGGTTACAGCTTCTCATGGAAGCACCGGCGGGCAGAATATACGTTCAAGGCAAAAATATGAACCGTCATATGACAGAAACAAAACTTTCCTTGATTATCTTGAGACCGCGGAAGCAAAAGAGAAGACAGAAGAGCAAAGAAGAGGGGAAATTCCCGTATATTATGAAAATGAGCTGTTGTTTAATAACGATATGATTAAATTGACGAATGATTGTTCGGGATTGCAGTTTTTAAGCACGGAGCTTACACGAACGGCGCGCATAATGGTGAATTTTCCTACGGACGCACGCAGGCGCGGAGAAGATGGCGCAGCTTATTCAATATATGATACCGAAACGGGATACAGAGTTTATCTTTTCTTCACAAAACAAAACGATTATACTGCGAGAATCGGTTATGCCGTAGCGTTAAAAGAGCTCCATTCATATGATGACTTTTCCGGCATTAAGCTCGGAGACCCGATAGACGAAGTTGAGAAAATTGATTCCGTTGTATCTCTTACAAAAAAGTATATGTCGGGGTATACAAAATCCGTAGCGGAAAACGATAATACATATGCTTCTGTACACTATTTAAAAGACGGAATTTTACGGATATTATACAGAGGTTCCGAAGACGGGGTTTACAGGGTTTCGGATATAGCATATTATAACGATTATGTAATGCCTGATTCTTTGGGGGATGACGTGAATTATAAAATAAAGGAAGACGATCTTCCGGGTTAACGGTACTCCCCGCTTTTGCGGGATAAAGAGGTAGAAGACATGAAAAAATTTGTTGCGATATTGCTTGCCTTGTTATTTATATTGTGCGGGTGTTCGGGGAATATAGTTGCTTTAAAGGTAGGAGGACCCTGCGACTGCGTTCGCGCGTCAACGACGGAATCGGAATACGCTTTATGGAGATATGATAATTTAGGCTCTCGAAAGGATTCCTCTGCGCCAAAGGAAATGCAGACAGATTTTGAGGGAGAGACATACGGCGGAACGTATACTGAGTCTTATACGGAGCTCGGCTTAAATTATATACAGGATGAATATGAAACGCAGGACGGAGTGCGTTTTAGCGTAAGAAGAGACGGCGGGCAGCTGACAAGAATCAATTTTCCGGTGGATTTTGGCGGAAATAAGACGTTTGAAGAGTGCGGCAAAGCTGCGGAAGAGATTGCAAAAAAGTATATAGATATTTCAAGCTACGAGCTTAAAGACGACGAAACCGCAGCGGACGGCGGCTCTGAAAAACAGGAGACGTATAATTTTTGCTACTTAAGAAAAATTGCGGGAACGGAGACTACGGATTTACTCAACATATTAATGAACGCCTCGGGCGAGATTATATCCTTTGAAGACAGAACATGGAGCGAGGAAGAGGAAAAACAGTTTGAGCTTGATTCGGCGGCGGAAAAAATTGAGAGCTATTGTTCCGAAAATGCGCTTAAAAAGGTGGAGGATAAGCTTAAAAGCCTTTACCCCGCATATGAAAAATATACGGTTTCAAATAAAAAAGTCGTTTGCTTAAAAAGCGGCGGGTTAGGGGTGCTTTATTATCTTAAGGTTGCTTTAAAGGAGGAAAAGGTAGGCGAAACGGTATACGGCAAGGACGAGGTTCTTGAAAATATTCTCGTTGCAAATTCAAGCGATTTAAAGGAATAAGCGTTTAAGAAAGACGGGTTTAAAACGCCCTTTTTAGGCTGCGAATTAAAAAACTTAGTTACAGCGGTAAAAAACCTTCGTTCTTCGAAGGTTTTTTTTAATAATACAAAGAATCAGATAATATTGCGTTGACATTATTAGCCTCGGTTGATACAATTAAGATACAATTTTCAAAATAAGTTTTACAATCAAATATTTTTTCATAGCTTAAACCTTTTAACCTATCCAAAGTACTTGATTTATAGTCTTTAAAATTTGTTTAATTGTAGAAGTTTTTGTTGTCGTGTGTAGATTTTAGGAGATCAATATGAAGGAAAACACAGAAGTTGCAAAAATTACGCTTAACGCACCTACAGGTGATTTTGACGTACGCGAGGTTAAAATTGCTTCTTTCGGAGAGAAAGTATCGGTAATAGCGCCGGACGAAATCGACGAAAACGCCGATGGAGTAAACGTAATAGGAAGTATTAAGGCGTCGAGAAAAAAGGTGAGCGAAGAGGAAAACGCAGTCGCCTGTTTTTTAAATGAAAACGGGGAGGCGCTTTATGCCGACGTTTTTGAAGACGCTAATGGAAAAACAATAGGTTACCTCCAAACAAACAGGAAAAATGAGTATATTCGCATAGTTAAATTTAGAATTATACCTATAATTCTGATTATTTTAGCGTGCGCGGCTGTTTTAACCGGTGTGTTTTTCGCGTTAAGGGGTGCGAGTGTTCCTGCGGATAACCCTGCAGCAACGGCAAGCGTTGAGCCTGCCAAAACGCTTAAGCCCGAAAAGACCGAAGAGCCCCAAAAAACGGATAATCACGAAAAAACGCAGGAGCCTGCGAATACAGATTCGCCGCAGCCCGCAAAAACTCCGGGAACAACAGAGGCGGAAGGTAAAGATAACACTAAGGACGAAACCTACAGCATTGTATATAATCTTAACGGCGGCGAGCTTTCGGAGGAAAACCCGACGAGTTATAATAAAAAAACTCCGGGCTTTACTTTAAAAAACCCTGTTAAAAACGGCTATGAGTTTTTAGGCTGGAGAGATGAAAATACGGGAACGGTAAGCGATAACGTATCGATAAGTGCTGAAGATAAGGGGAATAAAAACTATACGGCGTTATGGAAGGCAATTGAATACTCTATAGCCTATGAACTTAACGAAGGTACCCAGATTAAGGAAAATCCCACGAGCTACACCATAGAAAGCGAAGACTTTACGCTTAACGCACCCGTAAGAGAGGGCTACACGTTTAAAGGCTTTACCGGCTCAAACGGAGACGTTCCTCAGGCGGACGTTAAAATCGAAAAAGGCACGACGGGTAATTTAAGCTACACCGCAAACTGGGAGGCTATAGAATACACCATAACAATAGACGCCGCCGGCGGTGAATTTGCAGGGGAAAATCCCACGAGCTACACCATAGAAAGCGAAGACTTTACGCTTAACGCGCCCGTAAGAGAGGGCTACACGTTTAAAGGCTTTACCGGCTCAAACGGAGACGAGCCTCAGACGGACGTTAAAATTATAAAAGGCACGACGGGAGATTTAAGCTACACCGCAAACTGGGAGCTTGTGACGTATTCTATAACCTATGAGCTTAACGGGGGCGAGCTTACAGCCGAAAACCCTGCGCAGTATAATTTTAATACGCCTGATTTTACGCTTAACAACCCCAAAAAAGACGGATATGTGTTTGCGGGCTGGACGGGCTCAAACGGAATAGCGCCGCAGGGAAGCGTAACGGTTTTACAGGGCTCTTGCGGAGACCTCCGCTACGTTGCAAATTGGGAGATTATAAATTATTCGATAAGCTATGAGCTTGACGGCGGAACCGGCTCTGACGAAAACCCGAGCGAGTATAACGTGGAGACGGACACGTTTACGCTTAAGCCGCCCGTAAAGGAGGGCTATACGTTTAAGGGCTTTACCGGCTCAAACGGAAACGTTCCTCAGGTTATAGTAACTATAGAAAAGGGTTCTTTGGGAGACAAAACCTATACCGCAAATTGGGTGGTTAAGAGCTATTTAGTTTCCTATGAGCTTGACGGAGGCTCTCTTCCGGAGGGAGTTGAAAACCCCTCGTCATACACTATGTTTACGGAGGACTTTACTCTTAACGCTCCTACAAAATCAGGATATACGTTTATCGGCTGGACGGGCTCAAACGGAGAAACCCCCGAGCTTAACGTAACTGTTTCTAAGGGCTCGAGCGGGAACCGCACGTATACCGCAAATTGGGGAGAGGAAACATATACGGTGACCTACGACCTTAACGGCGGAGCATTGGCGGAGGGAGAAGAAAATCCGACGGAATACAACCTGAATTCCGATGATTTTACTCTTATAAATCCTACAACCAAAAGGTTGGAGTTTATGGGCTGGACGGGTTCAAACGGAGAAACCCCCGAGCTTAACGTAACTGTTCCGAAGGGAACCTCCGGAAACCTTACATATAAGGCGAACTGGGTATGCGCAACCTTTACCGACGGAACAAAGCTTACATACGACCAGCTGCGCCTTCCGGAAAACGGAACTAAATACGGATATAAGGCGGAATACCTTAAAGAGAATTCCATATCGGAAACAAGCAGTGTTCGTACGGGTATATTCTACGGCTGCAATACAATTAAAACCTTGGATTTCCCCGACAGTGTTAAAGCGCTTAATGCGTACAGAAGCGAGACGTTTGCCAGAGCTTCTTCACTTGAGAGGGTATCTTTCGCCGATGACATTAGTGTAAAAAATAATTATATCTCTTTTGAGAGTTGCTCTAAATTAAAGGATGTAAAGCTGCCTGAAAACTGTTCCGGGTATTTTTGGTACTGCACCTCGATTGAATCGGTAGGTCCGAAAGGCAGCGGAGCGGACTGTGAATTAAAGGTAGCAACTTTAGGCGAGAATATGTTTTACGGATGTACATCGCTTAAAAAGTTAGAAATCCCCGAAGGAACTAAAACAATAGATTTCAGATGCTTCAGATACTGCCCGATTGAGGAGATAATCTATCCCGAAGGAATGGAAAATGTGGACGGTGGTGCGTTTGACGCATCGTATGTTAAGCATGTTTATATTCCGAAGAGCATGACAAAAATGACAAATATGGGCTTTTACGCGGCAAGCTACGGAGACTACGGTCCTAATGTTGCCTATGAAGAGTTTGTATATCATGATTTTAACATGAGGACGGCAGGGCCTGCAGGCAACGGCTATGATGTGGAATATGAGTGGGATACGGAGATTCCCGACAGTATTTTCGTAAATACATACATGAATATTCTTCATATTCCGAACACAATTACTAAAATCGGCACTTACAATCTTCCCAAGGGGTGCTTCTGTGTCGATTATGACGGAACGCTTGCCGAGTGGAATGCTATAGATAAGGCGAAAAACTGGGATAATAACAAGGTTAACTACGGGCACATTTATAACTACTACGTTGTTTGCAATGATGGAATTATAGACAGAAACGGCGTTACGGATTACATAATTGATAACGGAGTTATTTACAATCCCGATAAAACAGAGCTTGTTTATGTAAAGCCGGACGTACAAATAGAAAAGCTCGTTATTCCGGAAACTGTAAAGAGTATACGAAAGAATGCGTTTAAGTTTAATTTCGGTGTTGCTGAGATTGTTATGCCGGATAGCATTGCCGAGCTTGAGGATTATACAATAGCACAGGCATATGCGCTTAAAAAGATTACGCTTTCTTCAAATACTACCGAAATCAAAAAGGGAGTGCTTTTTAACTGCGTGGAGTTAGAGGAAATAACTCTGCCGGATAAAGTAACGAGCGTTGGGTATAAAGCGTTTTCGGAGTGCAATGCTCTTAAAAGGGTTATTCTTAACGACGGGCTTAAGAACATTGATAGTGCTGCTCTGAGAAAGAACAATTCTCTTGAATATGTAAGAATTCCTGCAAGCGTTGAAACTATAGGAGGAGGAGTTTTTGATTATTCGCCGCTGCTTAAAACCGCAGGACCGATAGGCGGAGAATACAATATAGAATTCGGCTGGACAGACAAGATTCCTAACTATGCGTTCGATGGTACGGTGGTCAACGCAAATGTGCTTGAAAGCATAATCATTCCCGAAACGATTACTGAAATAGGCGCGAGGGCGTTTCAAAATACAACTAAATTAGGTGAAGTGAATTTCCCTGACGCGATTTCCAAAATAGGGCGGTCAGCGTTCTATTGTTCGGGAATATCGGGAAGAGTAGAATTACCGTCAAGCCTTACGGAAATGGAAAACGAAGCATTTTCGGGTTGTTCCAGAATGACATCGGTTGTAATTCCGTCCGGGATTACGGAGATAAATAAAGACGTCTTTTCCGGTGATACTGAGCTTACAGAGGTTAATTTTGAAGATTCGAATAATTTGACCCGAATTTGTGAAAGTGCTTTTTCGGGCGACTCTAAGCTTGCTGCAATAAACCTTCCGGAAAGTTTATTGGCAATAGAAAGCAGGGCGTTCAGCGGAGACAGTTCTTTAGACGGACTTTATATTCCCGCAGGAGTTAATCTTATATATGAAGATGCGTTTAGCGAAGTTCCGAATCTTCATTACCACGGCAAAGCGGAGTATGGTCCGTGGGGTCAAGCTTCCGATTATACGGAAAACAGTACTGTAACCGCAAACGTTGCGCCTACCTGCACGACGGACGGATATACGGATGTAACCTATGACTGCGGATATGCCGAGCATACTGTATTGCCGGCGCAGCATAATTATGTTGATTATGTTTGCTCGGTATGCGGTAAGAGTATAGAAAACTCCGTAAGAAAGATTAAATCCGGAGTAATTCACGACTTTGTTGAAGAGAAAAATACTCTTTGGGCGTCAATATGGAAATCTAATAACGAGGTCCCGGGAGATGAGAGAATGCATTCAACGTCTACATGGACGGTTGACTCT
>CAKSBK010000057.1 GCA_934438035.1 uncultured Christensenellaceae bacterium | reverse complement strand
TCATCGGGGCTTGCAGATATAAATTCCCGCAAAATTTTCTCCTAAAAAAATATCATGAATTTATTTCATGATATCAAAAATGCTCAGAATAATCAAGTATAGGGTTAAAGCACGCAGCATATGAGCACGCTTAAAATCACTCCCGGCGCGCCTAAGAGCCCGCTTAAAGCAAGCGTTACTCCGCTGACAGGAAGATATACTCCCGAAAATTCCAGTATTTCCGAGAGGAGTATGAGCATTATTACGCCCATTATTCCGTTAAGAACATACCCCAGCACCCTTTTGGGCTGTTTAACTATAATTCTTCCGCTTAAATATATAAAGATAAGCGCCGCAACAAACGCCAAGGTCAACGCCCAGTTTATTTTCACGTGCATAAAAAAACACCTCCGCAAACCGTATTACAATAATATGTCTTCGGCATGCGGAGATATTCGCTTTAAATCTCTGCGCTCTTTTGCTTTATTCTCTTAAGCATATAATTATATCTTCTCCTTGCGGATTCCATCTGAAAAATTGCGCATTCAACAAGCTCCGGGTCATCAGAATAATTAAACATGTTCTCTGCGTTTTTGATTGCATCAAGCGCAAGCTGCGCCTCGTATTCGAGGTTTTCCTGCACGTTCTTATTAACGCCCTGCATACGGAGTCCTCCTTAAATAAAAGTCTACGTAGCTAATTATATCCCGTATGCGCCCGTGTTATACATTATTTTCCATAAATCAATAAGAAGTTCTGCCCTCAAAAGCCTTAAGCAGCGTAATTTCGTCAGTATATTCAAGTTCGCCTCCCACGGGTACGCCGTGAGCAATTCTTGTAACCTTTACGTCGAAATCCTTTAACAACCTGGAAATGTAAACGGCGGTCGCCTCTCCCGAAACGTCCGGATTGGTTGCAAGAATCACTTCTTTTACCTTACCGCCTTTAATTCTTTCCAAAAGCTCCTTTATGCGTATATCATCGGGGCCTATCCCGTTTAAAGGAGATATCGCCCCGCCCAAAACGTGGTAAACGCCTTTATATTCTCTTACCCTTTCAAACGCCGCAACGTCCTTTGAATCCTTAACCACGCAAATTTGGCTATGGTCTCTTGAAGCGTCGTCGCAAATAGGGCAAACGTCTCTGTCGGTAATCACTCCGCATACCGAGCAGTATTTAACGCTGAGCCTTGCGGTATACATGTCTTTTGCAAATTGCTTAACTTCCTCCGGCGGCATTTCTATTATGTGATATGCCATTCTCGCCGCGCTTTTAGGGCCTACTCCGGGAAGCTTTGCAAATTGCTCTTTAAGCTTTTCAACCGACTCTATCTCATACATCTTTAGAAAAGACCCCCGAGGTTAAGACCGCCCGTTGCTTTTCCCAAAACCTCCTCATGCGCAGCGTTCGCCGCAGAAAGCGCCTCGTTAACTGCCGCAACGACAAGATCCTGTAATGTTTCTATATCGTCGGGGTCAACAACCTGCTCGTTGATTTCAATATTCTTAAGCTTCATTTCTCCTGTAACAACAGCCTTAACAACTCCTCCGCCCGAGGTCGCTTCAAACTCCCTTAAAGCAAACTCCTCCTGCGCTTTAATCATGTTTTGCTGCATTCTCTGCGCCTGCGCCATCATATTCTGCATGTTCATGCCGCCGCCCATACCGGGAAAACCGCCTCTTTTTGCCATTTTTATTACCTCCGTATCAATCTATAATCTCCACGCCCTCTAAAATATTTAAATCTTCCGAATTTTGGGGCATTATTATTTCCACTCCCGCCTTTTGGTCGGTAAGCTTTTTTACCGCTTCTTTTAATTTATCAAAAACCAACGGCTCCGACAATATCCTCATTTTCGCCGCAGAACCCGTTATTTTTAAAACTCCGTTATCATTTGCAATAAGCGTTACGTCTTTTATAAACGTATACCACGCCGGGTCGTTTTCTTTATAGTAGTTTACAACCGCTTCCCAGAGTCGTTTGTCGTCCGCCTTTATTGTATGTTTTTGCGGCTTGTTCTTTTTTATTTGAAGTTCTCTTTCCGGTTCTTTTTCTACAGGCTTATTATCATTAGAAACATATGCAGCGCCCTCGTCTAACAGCCTTTCTACAGTATTCTCAAGCTTTGCTATTCTTGCCGCCCGTGAGGCAAAATCCTCCTCGGTCTCCGGCAACGCAAGCTTTGTAACAGCCGTTTCAAAAACAACCGCCGGGTATGCCGAACGCTTCATTTTAATTTCAGCGTCTGCAAGAATCTCCAAAAAGCGCATAACCTCTTCTGTAGAGAGCTTTTCTTTTTTATCTGCGCTCTTTATAAGCATACTCTTATATATGCCGATAAGCTGTGAAATAAGAACGGACGGCTCCGCTCCCTCGTCTAACAGCCTGTCTGTAAGCTCTAAAGCCTCTTTTACATTGTATTCGCATATATAACCGCTAAGCTCGGATACGGCGCCCATGTCCGTAAGGTTAAGCACCTCGCACACGGTTTTTACCGTTATTTTATCGCTCACCGAACAGCATTTATCGAGTATGGAAAGAGAGTCTCTCATTGCTCCCTCGCCTGCGTCCGCAATAAGCTTAAGCGCCTCCTCGTCCGCGCTTACGTTAATGCTGCCTAAAACCTCTTTAAGCCTTGCAACAACATTGTTTTCCGCAATCGCCTTAAAATCAAAGCGCTGGCATCTTGAAAGCACGGTTTTGGGAAGCGCTCCTATCTCCGTTGTCGCCAAAATGAAAACGCTGTATTCCGGAGGCTCTTCAATAGTCTTTAACAGTGCGTTAAACGCACTGTTTGAAAGCATATGCACCTCGTCTATTATATACACCTTATGCTTTCCCTTAACGGGCAGAAGAGAAACCTTTTCTCTTATCTCTCTTGCGTTATCGACGCTGTTGTTTGAAGCCGCGTCCATTTCTATAATATCCGGCATGGAATCCGTAAGCGCGGCTTTGCAGTTTTCGCATTCAAGGCAAGGCTCTCCGTCTTTAAGATCAGTACAGTTAAGAGCGCACGCCAAAATTTTCGCAGTGCTCGTCTTGCCCGTTCCTCTCGGCCCGGAAAAAAGATACGCATGGGACGTCTGCCCCGTCATTATTTGATTTTTAAGCACCGCCGAAATGCTGTCCTGCCCTTTTAATTCGCAAAAGCGCCTGGGTCTGAAACGACGGTATAACGCCTTATACGCCATCCTCTTTTTCTTCTCCGTCCGTCTTTTTAACCGTTTCGTTTATTTTATTTATCGCCGCGGCTATTACCGCAAGCTTATCTCTCGAGCAATTAAAAGTATATTTTTCGTCCTGCTCCTCAACCTTCGAAAACTCCTCCGGCTGTTTTTGGTTAAGTGCAGAAATAATAACTAAAAGCTTTTCAAGCCTTTCTTTTTCACCCGTAACGGTAAAATACGCCCTCTTATCATCCGCCTTAACCTGCGCTTTCAGCTCTTCATTTTTAACCGTTTGCTCCTCGGTTTTAGAATTTACAGTTTCTTCATTAATATCTTCCTGCGAAACTTCCGCTATACGCTGCCTTTCAACCTCGTTTTCTTCTGCGTAAGCTTTTTCTTCGCTTGCGGCATAAAACTCTTCTTCACGCTTCTTTTCTTCGCGTATAAGCTCTAACTGCTTCGCCCTTTTAATATATCCTAAAAGATACAATATAAATAAAAACAATACGGCGGCGGCGCATACCGCAAAAGCAGCCGTTCCCGGAACAGTTATCGCAAAGCTTAAAACCGGACCCATAAAAGGTATATACCTTGTCGCTCTGCCTTTTAAATTCTCTTTTGCAATGTCGAAATATTCCCCGGTATCAGCATTAAAAAGAGTATATCCTCCCTCGCCGTTCTCTTCAAAAAAATACGCCGTATTGATCTTGCTTATTCCTGTACATTTTTCATTAAAAAACGCAACGGCGTTGCCTTTCTGCGGCATAGTATTTTCTCTATAGAGCACCGCCGAATAAGTTACAGGCTGGTTATTTTCGTCAATATTAGGATAAACCGCCGCTCCCATAACCGTAAAAGGCTGCGAATTTTTAAGAACATACCCTCCGTAAAACGCCAACAGCGTAAAAATCAATATCAAAACAGCGGTTAAAAGCGTAACCGCAACAAGCGAAAACGTACCGTTTTTTTCTTTTTTCTGCTGCATATTATTCTCCGTTATCAAAGCATTCCGTTTATATCTTTAAAATATCCCAAAATGTCTCTTCTTGTGACTATACCTATAAACATATTTCTGTCGTCAACCACAGGAACAAAGTTTTGATCCATCGCCATTCTTAAAACATCTTCCACCGACGCTTGTGTTGTAAGCGGTTGATTTCTGTCTTTATCGATTATCTCTTTAACAAGCACGTTTTCACTCGCGACATTCCTTACGCTTCCGTATTCAACTATTTTCCATAAAAAATCGCCCTGCGTAACCGTGCCTACGTATCTTCCTTCTTTATCTATAACGGGTATAGCCGAAAAATTATGGCTCTTCATCCGTTCAAGCCCCTTTATAACCGTATTATAATCATGCAGATAGTTAACTTCCGCCTTAGGTTTCAAGAAAAACATTATGTTCATAACGCACCTCATAACTGTTCTTATTTTATTATACCACGCAATTTGCGAATATACTAATAATAAATTGTGAACAAGGAAACGAAGAAAGTCTCTATATAAATTTTGTCTTTTTTTATATCCGCCATTTTTAAACGCTCTTTTTGCATTATACCCGCTGCGTAATGTAAAATCTCCTGAGAATATAAAACGAACGCTTTTCTAAAACCATCGTTTTCAGTGTAATCGTCAATCACACTGCGCAAACTTCAAAACGCGCAGACTTATCGTTTTTGATAACGACATAAACTCAGCGACAGAATCTAAACAAGTCATCGGTCGCAGTACGCTAATCAACCCCGTCTATGGTAAAGAATATTTAACCGTTATGTATTTGCGCAGCTCCCGCCGATTTAGCTCAGCATAATATTCCTGCTTCATTGCAAGTCTTTTCTTGGGTTTCTTACGCTGCAATAACAGATACACCGCTATAAATCGAATGTGCGGAAAAAGAAATTCACCGAGAAAGTCTATTATTACTTATCTCGGTGATTTCCCTTGCCTTACTACGCCTGAATATTAAAATCCTTTATTACTTCGTTATTAGTTTGTAAGCTATGTATTTTTCTCCTGTATTGAAGATGCTTTAAGCATGCGATAAAACCGAACGCCAAACACCCCTGCGGTAAAATACCGTTCGTATTCAGCGCTCCTAAAAAAATCAGTGCAGCGCCTTTGCGGGGCAGACCTTAGTGCATTCATAGCATAGAATGCACTCCGTTCCGTTTTTACGCTTACGGGATTCCCTGTTTGCCTCCACATTCATGGGGCAGACCCGCAGGCATTTGCCGCAGCGAACGCATTTATCCTCGTCACAGTGCACACGCAGCGCGGAAAAATAGCTCATTGGCTTAAGAAAGACCGTAACAGGGCATAGATATTTGCAGAACGCCCTGTTATCCTTTAAGATAAAAGCAAGCGCAATGCCGGCAATGTAGTAAAGTGCATTTCCGGCAAGGAACAGCCAAAACATAATGTGCTCCAAATTTGCGACATTCATCAAAAATAAACCGGCTACCAATGCTAATGACAAGGCGAACATTACGTAGCGCAGAACTCCCAGCTTTTCTTTTCTCGGTTTGCGAGGCTGCTTATACGGTAAAAAATCCAGCACCATCGCCGTCCAGCAGGCGTAGCCGCACCAGCCGCGCCCGAAAAGCAGCGGACCGAATATTTTTGCCACTGCATAATGAATGGTACCCGCTTCAAAAACGCCGAGAAACAGATAGTACCAGAAGCCCTCAATCTGCATATTTTCACGGGAAATCACGCCGAGATACAGCAGCATATAGCTTCCGACCGCCAACTGCACGAAATGCCGGGCATATCGTTTCCCTGCAGTAAAGAATGCCGTACCCAAAGCGAGACAGCAGCCTATATAGCTGAAATTCAGCAGATAGAACAGGTTATTCTTTGCGAGCCAGAGTGTGACCGCTACCGCTATAAACAACACGAACAGCAGGATTGACACAATATATTTTGAAAATCCGCTGTTATTTTTCATCGTTTTTCTTCTCTTCATCGCTTATCTCTCGCCCCTTTTTCTTTTTGTATTTCAATTCACCGGCAGCCGAGCCGACGGAAAGTCCATATGAGCTATAGCGGCCATATCCCTGTCCTTTTTGTCGTTCTTATCTTTCCGAGGTTTCATAATCTGTTTTCTCTCTTTCGAATCGACAAAATCCGCACCGCTCACTTTTCTGTGTTGTCCGGCGCGCAGAATAAAATAATCGCCTTACAGGAATTGGTTACGGAGAAGGTTACAGGCTCCCAGCCTTCCTTTGCTTTTTCGTTGATTATTTTTTCAATCTCGTCTGCCATTTTATTTGCTTTGGGAGCATAGTCGGTTACAATTGTTTTATATACCATAAAAATTCCTCTTTTCTTTATATTTATAGTTTTGGATTACGAATCATTGAATACCGAAAAGCAATCCGCCTTCTGTTTAACATTAGACGAATCGCTTTTTATGCTATGCAGGACTTATTTTGTTATTGCTTATCGCTTGTTTCGATTGCTCCTGAAGCATATACCGGAAGCGCCGCTATAAGCATAAGCAGCACTACTGTGAAAATTCCTATGATTCGTTTCATTTATTCTACATCCTTTCTGCCAATTTACACTATTTCAGTTTGGTTATTATTATAAGGATGCAATGAAAAATCCGTTATCGCGCTTGTGTAAAAGCTATGTGAAATTTTCGTACCGTATATTATACCTGTAGCTC
>CAKSBK010000056.1 GCA_934438035.1 uncultured Christensenellaceae bacterium | reverse complement strand
TTTTCAATGTGCCGCGCTCTCGCGAGCGCCTATTTAATATATCACCTTATACTTTTTATGTCAACTACTTTTTTTGAAAAAAATGCAAAAAAGTATTTTTTAGTAAAACCTTCTTTATATTATAAAGCGATTTGCCGCAAAATTTTCTTTCGCCGTTCCTTTAATTAAGCCCGTCTCTTTTTCGGCGAATATAATTTTTTAAAGCATCGTTTAAAAAGCTTTCTTTAAAATATTGACTTTTGGTTTATATGTATTATAATCAATTTATCCGCTAAGGGGTGCCCAACGGCTGAGACATAACCCTTAGTACCTGATCAGGTTAATTCCTGCGTAGGGATAGCGGTCTTTAAAAAATCGCCTCGGGTTTCCGGGCTCCACATTTTTAAAACTCCGCATCCCCAAAAAATTTTATTTTTAAGGAGATGTATTTTTTATGTCAAAGAAAAGCATTACAAAGATGGCTATAGTCATCACCGCCGCAGTGCTTCTGTTAATAGCGCTCGGTCTCATCATCTATTTCGCCGTTCCCTCAGAGGAGGAACCCGCAACGTTTGCAGGCTTCTTTGAAAAGCTCACAGACCCCGCCGTCCTTCCTTACGTTATCGCCTGCGTCGTCGTTATTGTTGCAGCGGTAATCGCGCTTATAGTTATAAGCAAAGGTGAAAAGAGCATTGCCTCCAAATGGACTACAAAAGAATTGATCGTCGGCGCTCTTTGCATCGCCCTTGCATTTGTCCTTTCCTATATAAGAATATATCACATGCCTCAGGGCGGCTCAATAACTCCCGCAAGCATGCTGCCCATATTCCTCTTCGCTTATATCTACGGTCCTAAGCACGGCGCCGTCGTCGCAATAGCATACGGACTTTTGCAGATGATTCAGGACGCATATATCGTTCACTGGATTCAGGCGATTGTCGATTATATTCTTGCGTTCGGCGTTCTCTGCCTTGCGGGCCTCTTTAAGAAAAACATCATTCCGGGAATACTCGTGGGCGGCTTCGGAAGATTCTTCTTCGCAACCCTTTCAGGCGTGGTTTTCTTTGCGGAGTATGCTCCCGAAGGACAGTCCCCCTTACTTTATTCTCTCGGTTATCAGGCTTCTTATCTCATTCCCGAAATCGCAATTTGCATTATCATTGCGGCAATCCCCGCAGTCTCCAAAACGATTAACCAGTTAAGGGATCAGACGCTCGCATTGCAGGCAAACAAAAAATAATTTTTAAATCTGCCCTCTTTTTAAGAGGGCTTCTTTTTTTGTGTATTTTGCGCTTTTTTCCATATAATATCTCTCTAAAATAAAATTTTCGGAGGTATGATATGATAACAAAGATTAAAGGAGCCGAGCTTATAGATTCACGCGGTATACCCTCCGTATACGCAAGAATTGATTTTGAAGACGGAGTTTTCGGCGAAGCGCTTGTTCCCTCGGGCGCCTCAGTCGGCAGCCACGAAGCTCATGAAAAAAGAGACGGCGACGCACGGTTTTCGGGAAAGGGAGTGACGGGGGCGGTTTTGTCTATTAACAGCGACATTTCCGACGCCTTTTCGGGTAAAAGCTTTTCCTGCTTGGAGGATTTTGACTGCGCCCTTATAAGCCTCGACGGCACGCAGAATAAATCACGCTTAGGCGCAAACGCCATTTTGGCGGTTTCTATGGCGTATGCCCGCGCCGACGCAAACAAGAAGAAGCTTCCTCTTTACAGAACGCTTTTTTCAGAGGGCGAGCCCGTTTTGCCCTGCCCCATGATGAACATATTAAACGGCGGCGCGCACGCCTCAAATAATCTCGATATTCAGGAGTTTATGTTCATGCCCTACGGCGCAGACAGCTTTAGAAGCGCAATGGATATGGGAATGGAAACGTATATGGCGCTTAAAGCGCTTTTGAAGAAAAAAGGGTTATCCACTCTTGTCGGGGACGAAGGCGGCTTTGCTCCCGACCTTTCGGGAGATGAAGAGGCGCTCGAGCTTATTTTAAGCGCTGCGCACGATGCCGGACTTTCCCCAAAAAAGCATTTCGGAATTGCGCTTGACTGCGCCGCAACGGAATGGTTAAGCGACGACGGATATTATAAGCAGCCCAAAAGCGGACTCATTTTAAGCTCGGGCGAGCTTATGGAGCATTATTTATTTCTTTGCCGAGATTACCCCGTAATATCAATTGAAGACGGTATGGCGGAAGACGACTTTAGCGCTCACGAGGAGCTGACCCGTGCGCTTAAAATTCAAACCGTCGGAGACGACCTTTTTGTTACAAATCCCGAAAGAATACGCATGGGAATCTCAAGAAAGCTTGCTAACGCCGTGCTTATAAAACCCAATCAAATAGGAACGGTAAGCGAAACAATAAACGCAATCCGCCTTGCGAGAGACAACGGACTTTCTCAAATAGTATCTCACCGCTCGGGAGATACCGAGGATTCCTTTATCGCCGACCTCGCCTGCGCCTCAAGATGCGGTCAAATTAAAACGGGAGCGCCCGCAAGAGCGGAGCGCACTTCAAAATACAACCGGCTTTTAATGATAGAATCTGAGCTCGGCGAATATGCGCGCTTTGCGGGCGGTGCGTCCATACAGAACTTAAACGCCGATAAATGCTGCTGTTCTTCAAAATAAGGCGGGCATGCAAGCTTATAAAGCTTCTGTATTATTTATGCCGCCGTTAAACGCTTGACTTTATCGCCCGCCTGCATTATTATGTTATATAGCGTTTTAAAGCGCAGGCAATCATTTATACATTATCAGGAGGCACTTTAATGGTACTTGAAAAAATTAAGAATATAATTAAAGAGCAGGTTAATATCGACGTTTCCGGTATCACTATGGATACCACTTTCGAATCCCTGCAGATTGATTCTCTCGACATGGTAGAAATCGTTATGGCGATTGAGGACGAATTTGACGTAGTTATCGACGGCAACCAGGATATTAAATGCGTTGCGGATCTCGTTAACCTCTGCGAAAAATAATCGCAATTCAAAGGCTCCCTTTTAGGGAGCTTTTTTTGTATGCCGAAATCCGCACGAAAGAAAAGCTTAAGCGATTATAAAAAATCTCCCGGTGTAATAACGTAAAGAGGCTCGCCGGCAAAAAGCACATTCGTAGGATATTAAAACAGATAAACAGTATAATTCCGTAAATATTTCAGCGCATAGCAAGCCTTATTGTCTTTTGACGCTCCGCCTCTCTTAGGCATTCATTCGCAAGCAGCTTAAAAGCAGATAAAAAAGCGCCCTTTTCGGGCGGCCGTTTTTTTAGATATTTAATTAAAGCGCAGAACCGAAAAATTTATCCTTCGCCTCTTTAAAGCTTTTAACGGTAACGTCGGAAAGCTCGGTTATACTTTCCCAATCCTCCTTAGCGGCGGGGTCGTAAACCGCGCAAACGGGAAAATCCGCCTTTTTTGCGGTCTTTATCGCGTAAAGCGCGTCCTCAAATATATAGCTTTCCTCTTTTTTGGTTCCTATAGCCGAAAGTGCGAGCTCATAAATTTTAGGCTCGTCCTTGTCCGTGTTGTAATCCCGGCAGGAAAAGCGCGCGTCAAAGAGCTCCAACACGCCGTTTCTTTTAAGCACCTCTTCGACAAGATAAGCGTCCGTCGCCGTTGCCACGGCAAGCTTAACGCCGTTTTTCTTGGCGGTTAAAAGAAATTCCTTCACCCCTTCTTTAAGCTTAAACTCATTAAAGTAGTAATATTTCATCATGTCGTTTATTTTAAGCTTAAGCCCGAAGGAATCTTCATTAAGACCGTATCTTTTGTTAAAATACTCCGCATAATCGGGAATCTTCATAAAGCGCACGTCGTCATAAAAACGCTCGTCAACCGTTATTCCGAGAGTTTTTAAATATCTTGCGCCGATACTCGTCCAAACCGGCATGGAATCTAAAAGCGTTCCGTCAAGGTCAAAAATTGCTCCTTTTATCATAATTCACTCCAAAAATATAATTAAGGGAAACAGCTCTTGCCGCTTCCCTTTTCTTTACTTTATTCTATATCAGAACGATCCTCTCTGTCAACCTCGCTTTTTAGAAGGTATTCTCTCGCCTCTTTAACATAATCCTCTGCGTTTTTGCGGTTCTTTAAAATTTCCTCCTCCGTAAGCCTTCTTACCGCCTTTGCGGGAACTCCCACGGCAAGGCTGTATTCCGGAATAACCGTATTTTTCGTCACGAGCGCACCTGCGGCAACCATCGCCCCTTTTTCAATAACCGCTCCGTTTAATACCGTAGCGCCCATGCCTATAAGCGCATAGTCCTTAACCGTGCATGCGTGAACGGTTGCGTTATGTCCCACCGTAACGTACTTTCCTATTACGACCGGCGTATCGTAATCAACATGAAGCACGGTTCCGTCCTGAATATTAGAGCCCTTTTTTAATATCACGGGCGCTCTGTCTCCTCTTAAAACCGCATTATACCAAACGCCGCAGTCTTCCTCTATCGATACGTCCCCCACTATTCTAACGCCCGGCGCAATATACGCTTTTTTTGAAACGCTCATTTTTCTCCGTAGCCTCCGAAATAAACGGGCAGGCTTCTTCTCTTCTTTTCTTCCATAGCCGTTTTGGGGTAACCTAAAGCTATTAGCGAAAAGGGCGTGACGTTTTCGGGAACGACGAAAGCTTTCTTTAAATATTCCGACCTATCCTCGCGCGGGTAAATTCCCAGCCACACGCCTCCTAAATCCTCTTCGGTTATTTTTAGCAGTATGTTTTCCGTAACCGCAGACATATCTTCAACCCACCAGTCGTTTTTCTTTTTGTCGTCCTTTGAGTTATAGAGCGTTATTATAAGCGCCGCAGCGTTTTCTGCGGGCTTGGCGTTGGGGTTTACCTCCGCCGCCTTTTTAATATCCCCGGGGTCTGTCAATATCAAAAACTCCGCGCCGCTTCTTCCGTATGCGCAGGGCGCCTGCATTCCCGCGTTAACTATGCGCAAAAGCGTTTCTTTATCTATGCTCTTTTCCGCAAACTCTCTTACCGAGCACCTGTTTTCTATTATTCCCATTTGCGTTTTCTCCTTTTTTGCAGCCTTGGCATCCTTTGCATTTTTCACAGCAGCCGCAGCATTCGTCTTTATGCTTTATTACATATTTCACCGCAAAAAATATCCACGCCGCAACCGCCGCCGATATTATTATACTTAAAACGTCCATATTTACGCAAGTCCGAAAAGGCTGCCCACGGTAAACACCAAAAACGCGACTATCCACGCAACAAGGCATTGCCCTATAACCACGCCGACGGACCATTTTGCGCCGAGCTCTCTTTTAACCGCAGCAATCGCCGCAACGCAGGGAGTATAGAGAAGAGTAAATATCAAAAACACCATAGCGGTAAAGGGAGTGAATATACCCGAAAGCGCCGCCGAAGAGCCCCCGAAAAGAACCGTAAGCGTGCTTACTACGCTCTCCTTTGCGGTAAAGCCCGTTATAAGCGCCGTGGAAATTCTCCAGTCTGAAAAACCGAGAGGCTTAAACACGGGAGCAATAAAGCTGCCTATAAGCGCAAGAAGACTGTCCTTAGAATCCGTAACCACGTTTAAATGCGTATCAAACGTCTGCAAAAACCATATTACCACCGTCGCCAAAAATATTACGGTAAAGGCTCTCGTTATAAAATCCTTAGCCTTATCGTAAATAAGCTGCCAAACATTTTTCGGGCTGGGCATGCGGTAATTCGGAAGCTCCATTACAAAGGGAACGGGCTCTCCCTTAAAGGCTGTGCCCTTTAAAAGCAGCATAAACAATACGCCCACCGCAATCCCTATAAAATAAAGCCCTACCATGACGAGCGTTCCGTTTTTAGGGAAAAACGCCGCCGTCATAAGCCCGTAAATAGGCAATTTTGCAGAGCAGCTCATAAACGGCGTTAGAAGCACGGTCATCTTTCTGTCTCTGTCGGAGGGAAGCGTGCGCGTCGCCATTATTGCGGGAACCGAACAGCCGAAGCCGATAAGCATAGGAACAAAGCTTCTTCCCGAAAGACCAATCTTTCTTAAAAGCTTATCCATAACAAAGGCGACTCTCGCCATATATCCGCTGTCCTCCAAAATAGAAAGGAAGAAGAACAAAACCACTATTATCGGCATAAAGCTTAAAACGCTGCCCACGCCCGCAAAAACGCCGTCTATTATAAGCGAATGCACAACGGGGTTAAGCCCGTAGCTTGTAAGCGCAGCGTCAACAACTCCCTGAAGCCAGCCTATGCCCTGCTCCATTAAATCTGATAAAAAGCTGCCTATAACTCCGAACGTAAGGAAGAAAACAAGCGCCATTATGAGTATAAACGCAGGTATCGCAGTATATTTTCCCGTTAAAATTCTGTCTATTTTCTCGCTGCGCCGCCTTTCCTTACTCTCCTGCGGGCGCACGACAAGCTCGTCGCAAAGCCTCGTTATAAATGAAAAGCGCATATCCGCAAGAGCAGACATTCTGTCCTTTCCCGTTCCGTTCTCGAGCTCCGTTATTATATGCCCCAGAGTCTCTTTTTCGTTATCGTCAAGCTTCAGCCTGTCTAAAATAAGCCCGTCGTCCTCAATCAGCTTTGAAGCGGCAAAGCGAACGGGTATGCCCGCCGCCTGCGCATGATCTTCAATCAAATGACATACGGCGTGAATGCATCTGTGAACCTCTCCGTCCGCCTCGGAATCGCAAAAATCCAGTCTGCGCGGCTTCTCGCCGTGCTTTGCAACGTAAACGGCATGCTCTATAAGCTCGTCAATGCCCTCGTTTTTCGCCGCCGATATGGGTATTACGGGAACGCCGAGCTCACGTTCGAGCTCGTTTACTCTTATTGTCCCTCCGTTTTGGCGTACCTCGTCCATCATGTTAAGCGCAATAACCATAGGTATATCAAGCTCTATAAGCTGCATGGTAAGATACAGGTTTCTCTCGATATTCGTTGCGTCTATTATGTTTATTATCCCCGAGGGCTTGTTGTCAAGAATAAATTCCCTCGTTACTATCTCCT
>CAKSBK010000055.1 GCA_934438035.1 uncultured Christensenellaceae bacterium | reverse complement strand
GCGACCTCAGAAGAGAGGTTAACCTCAACATAAAGAGACTTATCGAAATTGGCTGTTACAGAGGTGTGCGCCATCGTAAGGGTCTGCCCGTAAGAGGTCAGAGCACAAAGCAGAACGCTCGTACTCGCAAGGGTCCCAAGCGCACCGTAGCAGGTAAGAAGAAGTAATAAAGGAGGTTTAGATAATGGCTAAAGCTAAAACAGTCAGAAAGCGCAGAGAGAAAAAGAATATCGAGCGCGGTACGGCACATATCAGATCTTCTTTCAATAACACTATTGTAACTATGTCTGATATTAACGGCAACGCTCTTTCTCAGAGCTCTGCCGGAGCACTCAATTTCAGAGGCTCCAAGAAGTCCACTCCTTTCGCAGCACAGATGGCGGCGGAAACAGCGGCTAAAGCGGCTATGGAGCACGGCTTAAAATCAGTTGAAGTATATGTAAAGGGACCCGGCTCCGGAAGAGAAGCGGCTATTCGTGCTCTTCAGACAGCTGGTCTTGAAGTTACGCTTATTAAGGACGTTACGCCTATTC
This sequence comes from uncultured Christensenellaceae bacterium, assembly GCA_934438035.1. Lineage (GTDB taxonomy): Bacteria > Bacillota > Clostridia > Christensenellales > Christensenellaceae > HGM11616. Next base: position 6,502 of record CAKSBK010000055.1, on the reverse strand, counting down.
CTCATAACGGATGCCGTCCTCCCAAGCGTAGAAGAGTATAAGGAGGTAAATAGAAATGGCAAGATATACAGGTTCCGTTTGCCGCCTTTGTCGCAGAGAGGGCTGCAAGCTGTTCTTAAAGGGCGATCGTTGCTACAGTGCTAAGTGCTCGTTCACAAAGCGCCCCGTAGCTCCCGGTCAGCACGGACAGTCCAGAAAGAAGCTCTCAGAGTACGGCGTACAGTTAAGAGAAAAGCAGAAGGTTAAGAGAGCTTACGGCATGCAGGAAGGTCAGTTCAGAAGCTATTTCGAGGATGCCGTTAAGATGAAGGGCGTTACGGGCGCAAACCTTCTCTCATTACTTGAAAGAAGACTTGACAACGTTGTTTACCGTTTAGGTATCGGCGAATCCAAGCCCCAGGCAAGACAGTTCGTACTTCACGGTCACATTACCGTTAACGGCAAAAAGGTTGACATTCCCTCTTTCAGAGTGAACGTAGGCGACGTTATTGCAGTTAAAGAGACGAGCGCCTCAAAGGAGAGATTTAAGCAGATAGCGGAGCAGTCCGCTCGTACGCTTCCCAAGTGGCTCACCTTTGATTTAGAGAAGCTCACGGGTACCGTTGTTGCACTTCCCGAGAGAGACGATATCGACCTCACGATCGAAGAGCACAACATCGTCGAGTTGTACTCCAAGTAATCGCTTAAGAGCGTATTACGGCAAAAGCAACTACCTAAGGAGGGTAAAACACATATGTTGGAAATTGAAAAGCCGAAAATTGAATGTGTTGAACACAGCGACGATTGGAGCTACGGTAAAATTGTTATGGAGCCTCTTGAGAGAGGCTTTGGAACAACGCTCGGAAACTCCTTAAGAAGAGTTCTTCTTTCCTGCTTACCCGGCGTAGCTGTAACAAAAATTAAAATTGACGGCATATTACATGAGTTTTCATCAATTCCCGGCGTGCGTGAGGATGTGGCTAATATCGTTCTTAACGTTAAAAGCCTGACCGCAAAGCTCTTTTGTGAAGAGCCCAAGACCGTAAGCATTAACGCCGTAGGTCCTTGCGAGGTAAAGGCTTCCGATATCAATATTGATTCAGACGTTGAGATAATTAACCCCGATCTTCATATCGCTACCCTCGATGAGGGCGCTGTGCTGAATATGGAGCTCACTTTGGATCATGGCAGAGGCTACGTTCTTGCAGATAAGAACAAGACCCCTAACATACCCATAGGAGTTATCCCTATAGATTCGCTCTTCACACCGATTACAAAGGTTAATTTCACGGTTACGGATACGAGAGTCGGTCAGATAACGGACTTTGACAAGCTCACGCTTGACGTATGGACAAACGGCTCCATTGCAAGCAACGAGGCGGTTTCACTCGCTGCAAAGATACTTTCCGAGTATCTCGGTCAGTTTATCGGTCTTACCGATAACGTCGGCGACGTTGAAATTATGGTTACAAAGGAAGATGATAAGAAAGAGAAGATTCTTGAGATTACCATCGAAGAATTAGATCTTTCCGTTCGTTCCTATAACTGCCTTAAGAGAGCGGGTATCAATACCGTTGAGGAGCTTATAAAGCGCAACGAAGAAGAAATGATGAAGGTTCGTAACCTGGGCAGAAAATCACTGGAAGAGGTTCAGCAGAAGCTTGCAAACCTCGGTCTCAGTCTGCGCCAGGATGACTAATAGTATAGGAGGAACGCAAGGTGGCAGGTTTAAATAAGCTTAACAGAGTTTCCGACCAGAGAAAGGCTATTTTGAGAAATCAGGTTACAGCACTTATCTGGAACGGCAAAATTGAAACCACTGACGCTCGTGCGAAGGAAGTTCGCAGAATAGCTGAAAAGCTCATAACAAAAGCTATCAGAACATATGATGATACAGTGACTGTTAAAAAGTCCGTTAAGGATAAGAACGGCAGCGTAGTTGAGGTTGATTTCGTTAACGACGCACCCGCAAAGCTCGCAGTCAGAAGACAGATCATGAGCTATCTCTACGACATTCCTGAAGCGAAGCTCGCTAAAGAGAGCAAGTATAAGTATGCTCAGCGTACAAAGGATAACAATCATCCCGTCGTTGAGAAGCTCTTCAGAGAGATCGCTCCTAAGTACGATAAGCGTGCAAAGGAACTCGGCCAGGGCGGCGGTTATACCCGTATGCTCAAAATGGGTCCCAGACGTGGCGACGCTGCTGAGATGGTAATACTTGAGTTAGTATAATCAATAAAGCTTTAAGACTATGGTGAGAAACCTCATCGTAGTCTTATTTTTTAACAGATGAAGAAGATAATAGATACAAAAGAAGTTTGTTTTAAATACGAAAACGGCGAAAACGCAAGAAATGCCGTGGATAATGTTTCGCTATATATAAACGAGGGCGAGTTCGTAGCAATATTGGGCCACAACGGCAGCGGAAAATCCACGTTTGCAAAGCTATTAAATGCGCTTTTAACACCATCTTCGGGGACGGTTACTGTTGACGGTATGGATACCGCCGAGGAAAAAAACGTGTTTAACATAAGAAGAACGGCGGGGATGGTGTTTCAAAACCCGGATAATCAGCTCGTCGCTACAGTCGTTGACGAGGACGTGGCGTTCGGTCCGGAAAATTTGGCGCTGCCGAGAGAGGAAATATTAAAGCGCGTGAAAGAAGCGCTCGAGGCGGTAAAAATGGAAAAATACGCCAAAAGACAGCCGCATATGCTCTCCGGCGGGCAAAAGCAGAGAGTTGCAATTGCGGGCGTGCTTGCGATACTCCCTAAGGTAATAATATTTGACGAAGCGACGGCAATGCTTGATCCGCAGGGCAGAAGAGAAGTGCTGGAAATAATGAAAAAGCTGCATTCCGAGGGAATGACTATTATTTTCATTACGCATTTTATGGAAGAAACTGTAGACGCGGACAGGATTTTTATATTAAACGACGGAAAGCTGATTTGCGAGGGCAAACCGAGAAAAATAATGTATGAAACCGAGCTTTTAAAGAAAGCCGGCTTAACTACGACTTATGCGGCTATGATGTGCCTTGACTTAAGAAAAAACGGCGTAAGGATAGAAAAAAACGTACTTACAACAGAGGAGCTGGCGGAGGAATTATGCAAATTGAAGTAAAAAATCTAAAGCATGTGTATATGCCCTCTACGCCATTTATGCATGTTGCGCTTGACAATATAAATTTGAAGATAGACGAGGGGGAGTTTATCGGAATAATCGGCCATACGGGAAGCGGTAAGTCTACGCTTGTTACTGCAATGTGCGGGCTAAATAAGCCGACCGAGGGCGAAATTTATATAGACGGAAAAGATATTTACGATAAAAAGACGGATAAGAAATGGCTGAGAAGCACAGTAGGGGTAGTGTTTCAATACCCCGAATATCAGCTGTTCGAGGAAACCGTGGAAAAAGACGTTGCGTTCGGCCCGGAAAAATTGGGATTAGACGAAAAAGAGACGAAAAAAAGGGTCAGGGAGTCTTTAGAAACGGTAGGGCTGTCATACGAGGAATATAAAGACAAGTCTCCGTTTGAGCTTTCCGGCGGTCAAAAAAGAAAAGTTGCTGTAGCGGGTGTTTTGGCGTTAAAGCCCAAAATACTATTCATGGATGAGCCCATTGCGGGGCTTGACCCGATAAGCAGAGAACAGCTCATGGACATGACTGTGCGACTTAATAAAAGCGGAGTCACGATTATAATGATTTCTCATAATATGGAGGGCGTTGCGGAGTATGCGTCGCGTGTTATAGCCGTAAGAGAGGGAAAAATACTTGCTGACGGCACGCCTAAAGAGGTGTTTTCACAGCACGAAACGCTGAAGAGCGCCGGCCTTGAAATGCCGTTTTGTGCGCAGCTTGTCTACGAGCTTAACAAAAGAGGCGCCGCACTTCCCGAGGAGCTTATAAAATACGACGAAACGCTAAATGCGCTTACTGAAAAGTGGGGTGAGCGCAGATGAAAAATATAACGCTGGGGCAGTATTTCCCCGGGGAATCCGCAATACATAAAATGGACCCCAGAGCAAAGCTGCTCTTTACAATTGCAATTATAGTAATTTTGTTCATAGTAAAAACCTATATAGGCTATATTGCGGTTGCCGGAGTGCTTTTGGCTGCTATAATTATAAGCAGGGTTTCGGTAAGGTTTGTTTTGCGCGGTTTAAAACCGCTGTGGTTTTTATTAGTTCTTACGTTCGTGCTTAATTTGTTCTTCTATTCGGGGCAAAAAATACTACTCGAATGGTGGATCATTAAAATCTATGAAGAGGGTCTTATTAAAGCGATTACAATTTCGATAAGGCTTATTCTGCTTATAATAACCACAACGATGATGACGCTTACAACGTCTCCCATGGATATAACGTCCGGGCTTGAAAGCCTGCTAAAGCCGCTTAAATACGTAAAATTTCCCGTGCACGAGATGGCGCTTATGATGAGCATTGCGCTTAGGTTTATACCCACGCTCATGGAGGAGACGGACAGAATCATGAAGGCGCAGACTGCGAGAGGCGCAAGCTTTTCGGAGGGAAGCATTATAGCGCGCGCAAAGGGAATAGTGCCTATAATAGTTCCGCTGTTTATATCGGCGTTTAAAAGGGCGGACGACCTTGCGTTTGCAATGGAGGCGAGGTGCTACGACGGAAGCTCTGAACGCACGAATATGAAAAAAATGAGCTTTACCTATAGAGATCTTATTGCGCTTATAATAGTCCTTGGGCTTATCGCAGGACTTATATTCGGAATGTGAGGGCGTAATGCGGATAAAGCTTATTGTTGAATACGACGGTACGGCTTACGCCGGTTGGCAGAGACAAAAAAACGCCGTAAGCGTTCAGCAAAAAATCGAAGAAGCGGTTTTAAAGGTTACGGGAGAAGTGACAGCCGTAAACGGCGCAGGGCGCACTGACGCGGGAGTTCACGCTTTAGGGCAGGTTGCGCATTTTGACACGGATTCAAAAATACCGCCGGAAAAATTTGCATATGCGCTAAACGCTAATCTGCCCCAAGATATAAGAATAAGAAGCTCTAATAAGACCGACGAAGATTTTGACGCAAGAAGAAGCGCGAAAATAAAGCATTACAGATATTTAATATATAATGCGCCGCAGGCAAATGCGCTCAACAGAAGAATATGCGCGCACGTGTCTTATCCTCTTGATATCGAAAAAATGCGCGCCGCCGCAAGCATGCTTACGGGCGAGCATGATTTTTCGTCGTTTTGCGCCGCGGGCAGCACTCCCGTGAAAACAAAAATAAGAACTATATACGAAATATCCGTTTTGAAAAGCGGAGAATATATATCAATTGACGTTAAGGGAAACGGCTTTTTATATAATATGGTGAGGATAATGGCGGGAACGCTGATTGAGGCGGGAAAGGGAAAATTAACCGCAAACGACGTAGGAGATATACTGTTAAAAAAGGACAGGTCCGCCGCGCCCGCAACCGCACCCGCAAAGGGGCTTACAATGGTGGAAGTAAGCTATAAAAATGTGTAAAAACCGTGTTTTTAAGCAAAAAAGCGCTTGACAGAGCAAGGGTAATTGTATAAAATAAATAGTGCTGATATTCCGCATAGCCCCGTGGAATTAAGTAACGGCGCCGCGTGCCTACCATCACATAAGCGCAAAATAAAACAGTATAAAACAATAGGAGGACAGCCTAATGAAAACATATATGGCAACGAACGGTAGCCTCCAGAAAAAATGGTTTGTAGTTGACGCCGAGGGCAAGACTTTCGGTAGACTCGCAAGCCAGGTGGCTACGATTCTCATGGGTAAAAACAAGCCCGAATTCACACCCAATGCGGATACGGGAGATTACGTAATCGTTATAAATACAGACAAGCTCGTTTTCACTGGAAAGAAGCTTGATCAGAAATATTATTATCATCATTCCGGTTATCCGGGCGGACTCAAAGAGACCTCTTACCGTCACCTTATGGAGCAGAAGAGCGACTTTGCGTTCTCTGAGGCAGTAAGAAGAATGCTTCCTAAGAGCAAGCTCGGTGATAAAATGCTTAAGAAGCTCTTTGTTTACAAAGACGCTGAGCACAATCACCAGGCGCAGTGCCCCGAAGCTATCGAGCTTTAAAAGATAGGAGGATAACGCTATGGCAAAAGAACAGGTTCTCGGAACAGGCAGAAGAAAGAGCTCCGTTGCAAGAGTAAGATTAGTACCCGGCAACGGTAATATAACAATCAACAAGAGAGATATTGAAGAGTATTTCGGCTATGAAACGCTCAAGATGCTCGTTAAGAGCCCCCTCGTTATTACCGACAAGCTCGGCACCTACGACGTTTTCGTAAACGTTCAGGGCGGCGGGTATACCGGTCAGGCAGGCGCTATTCGTCACGGCATCGCACGTGCGCTTAACGCTGCGGATCCTGAGCTTCGTCCCGTTTTAAAGAAGGCAGGCTTCCTTACGAGAGACTCGAGAATGAAGGAAAGAAAGAAGTACGGCCTCAAAGCCGCTCGTCGCGCTCCGCAGTTCAGCAAGCGATAATCGACTGCTCAGACT
>CAKSBK010000054.1 GCA_934438035.1 uncultured Christensenellaceae bacterium | reverse complement strand
GTTTAAAATGCCTAAAGAGCGCATGAGGTCGTCCGTTTTGTCGCCCCACTCTTTGGAGGTGGTTTCAAGGTCAACCTGCGCGCGGCGGGAAATCTCGCTCCACATATCGGAAAGCTTGTCTTTATTTACGTCTCTTCCGCCGCCGGAGCTTTTTTCTTGAGAGTCCTTTCCGCCGCCGGAGCTTTCGTCTTCGCTGGCGTCGCTATCCCCGTCGTTTCCGCTTTTTCCTTTTTCGTTGTCTTCGTTTTCCGGGGGAAGATACCACAAATCATGGTCGTCTGCGAAAAAGGCGCTTCTCAGCTCGGAAAGCTGTCTTTTTGAAAGATCGTACTGCGTTAAAATACGATATATTTTTTCAGCGGAGAGAAGATCTGTTCCTCCCTTTAATATTTCCTTAAGCTTTTGCTGTTCGTCCTCTCTTTTTGCATAAAGAGCTTTTATGTTAAGGCTTGAAATTATATTTTCTACAGCGACGTCGCAGGCAAGGTTCCACCGCTCAGGGTTTACGGCGGGGCCTATAAACGCATGGTGAAATACTAAGTGGAGCACGGTATGAAGATAATCGCGCAAAACGGCGTTTGGTTCCTCTTTATATGTAACAATAATATGGCGGGGGTTATAATGATAATACGCTCCCTCGGTTGAAGAGGAGCCTCCTTCTTCGGGGACGGGCTTTAAGGCGCACAAAGCGGCGTCTAAAAAACGCAGCTTAACGATAAGCGTGTTTTTGGAATTGGTTATTATTTTTTCCGCAAGCTCCTGCGCTTTTTTTTCGTCGTAAGCCATGTTTTACGTTCCCTCCGTATTCTATTTTACTATTTTTGCCGCAAAAATAAAGCCCTTTTGCATTCTTAAAGAAAAATTGCAAAATAAAAATAAAAATATTAAAAAACTATTGCATTTTTAAAAGAAATGGTATATAATTCGTTTATAATCAAATACCGCATAAATTCAGAGAACAAAGAGGCATTAACCAAGGTGCCTCTTCGTTTTTTTATTGTAAAAAAACACGGCGTTGTGCTATAATTCCTTTAGCATTATTTAAGAGGGGTACATTATGGAAAAAGAGGAAAACAAATGCTCCGCAATTTTTAAAGACATATTAAACGCAGCGGGGCTTACGCTTTTGGCGGTTGCGGTAGGCGCTTTTGCGGGCGCCGTCGACGCACTTTTCGGCAGAGTGCTTACGTATATCGGCGTTTTTCGGGACGCGAATTTATATTATACCGTGCCGTTTTTGCCGCTTGCAGGCCTTTTGATATTATTTGTTCTTAAAAGGTTCGGAAAAGGCAGTATTGAGGGAATGCACCGCATTTTTGATTGTTACGATGAAAAGAAAGACGATATTCCTTTAAGAATGATACCTATGGCGATGACGGGGACATGGCTTACTCACCTTACGGGAGGAAGCGTGGGAAGAGAGGGAGTCGCCGTTCAAATGAGCTGCGCCTTTTCATATAACATAGCAAAAAAAGTACGCTTAAAAAACGCGAAGAGAATACTTCTTGTTGCGGGCGTTGCGGCGGGCTTTGCAGGGCTTTTCAGAACGCCTCTTGCGGCGATATTTTTTGCCATGGAGCTTTTTTGCGTGGGACTTTTGCAGGTCGAGGCGCTTTTGCCTGCCGCAGCGGCGGCGTTTACCGCAAGCGAAATAAGCGGGCTTTTGGGTATGGAGCGCTTTTCCGCAGGGGCTGTCGCAACGGTGGATTTAGGCGCGTCAAACGTGGCAAAGCTCGTTGTTTTGGGGCTTTTATGTGCGTTTGCGGGCGTCCTTTTCTCGGTTTTAATTAAAAAATTAAGGGGACTTTTTAAAAAGCTTCTGCCTAACGCATATATAAGAATTGCGGTTATAGGCGCTTTTTGCGCGGCGCTTATAATTCTTCTCTGGCAGGGAAGATATGCGGGGGCGAGCGAGGGGCTTATTGAAAATGCGCTTACGGGAGGAACCGTTTTCGGCTGGGATTTTGCCTTAAAGCTCATTTTGACGGCGGTCTGCGTTGCGGCGGGCTTTCAGGGCGGAGAGGTCGCGCCTCTTTTTGCGATAGGCGCAACCCTGGGCGCGGCGGTTTCCGCCTTTTTGGGCTTACCGCCTGCGTTTTGTGCGGCGGTGTGCTATGCGGCGGTTTTCGGAGCGGGAACAAACACGCTTATAGCGCCCGTGCTGGTGGGTGCGGAAATATTCGGTTATGAGTTTATTCCCTGTTTATTTATAGTCTGCCTTGTTGCGTATTGTTGTAATTTCAATAAATCAATATATCCGCAGCACACGTTTTACGAGTCGTTAAAGGGGATATTTTATAAAAACAACGTTTAATAAGCTTAAAAAGCCTTTACAAAACGAAAAATATTAAATATAATAGGAATGAAACGGGCTGTGAAAAAGACGCGGCTTTGGCGAATATCTTTTTTTAGAGAGCGGAGGCAGCTGAAAATCCGCAAAAGGTGCGCCGAAGTTATCACTTTTGAGCCTCTCCTTAAAGGAGCGTTTTTCCGCGTTAAGGATTAAAGAGCTGTGCGCTTTTCGCACGGAATTTAGGTGGTACCGCGGTTTTCGTCCTATGTCGAAAGCCGCTTATTTTTAATGAAAGGGCATTTAAGATGTATAACAAAGTATCTACAGATCTTAATTTCGTCTCCAGAGAGCTGGAGGTTGTGGATTTTTGGAAGAAAAACGAGATTTTTAAAAAGGCTCAGGCTCAGGGCGAGGGCAAGCCGGAGTTTACCTTTTACGACGGACCGCCGACCGCAAACGGCAAGCCGCATATCGGACATATATTAACCCGCTGCATAAAAGACCTTTTCCCGAGATATAAGGCGATGAAGGGCTATAACGTATTAAGGAAAGCGGGCTGGGATACTCACGGCCTTCCCGTTGAGCTGGAGGTTGAAAAGCTTTTGGGTCTCGACGGCAAAGATCAGATTGAAAAATACGGCGTAGAGGACTTTATTAAAAAGTGCAAGGAGTCCGTTTGGAAATATAAGAGCGAATGGGAAGATATGTCCGAAAGAGTAGGCTATTGGGCGGATATGGAAAACCCGTACATAACTTATGAAAACAACTATATCGAATCCGAATGGTGGTCTTTAAAGAAGCTCTTTGATAAAGGACTTTTATATAAAGGGCATAAAATAGTGCCTTACTGCCCGAGATGCGGAACCGCGCTTTCCTCTCATGAGGTTGCGCAGGGCTATAAAGACGTTAAGGAGCGTTCCGCAACCGTGCGCTTCCGTTTAACGGACGAGGATGCGTCTGTTCTTGCGTGGACAACTACGCCCTGGACTCTTCCCTCAAACGTCTGCCTCTGCGTTAATGCAAACGTAACCTATTGCAGGGCAAAGAAGGACGCAGAGACATATATTCTTGCCGAGGAGCTCGTTAAGAACATTTTGGGCGAGGAAGCTCAGATTATAGATACTTTCCCCGGAAGTGCGCTCGTAGGAAGAAGCTACAAGCCCTTGTTTGAATGCACGGCAAAGATGGTTGAGGGCAAGGGAAAGGCGTTTTTAATAGTTGCGGATGATTACGTTACAACTACCGACGGCACGGGCATAGTTCACAATGCTCCCGCTTTCGGCGAAGACGACGCAAGAGTCTGCAAGGCGAACGGGATGGCGTTTATTCAGCCCGTTAACACCAAAGGCGAGCTCTGCGGAGGAACTCCCTGGGACGGAATGTTCGTTAAAGACGCAGATAAAGAGATATTAAAGGATCTTGAAGAGGCGGGACTTCTTTTTGCCGCGCCTAAGTTTGAGCACAGCTATCCTCATTGCTGGCGCTGCAACACGCCCTTGATTTATTACGCAAGAGCGAGCTGGTTTGTGGAGATGACTAAGCTTCATGACGAGCTTATGAAAAACAACGCCTCTATTAACTGGCTGCCCGAGAATATCAAAGACGGCAGAATGGGCAACTTCCTAGATAACGTTATCGACTGGGGCATTTCCAGAGAGAGATATTGGGGAACTCCGCTTCCGATATGGGTATGCGAATGCGGCCACAAGCATTGCATAGGCTCTATTGAAGAATTAAAGAGCATGAGCGATAACTGCCCCGACAATATTGAGCTTCATAAGCCATATATCGACGCAGTTACAATTAAGTGCCCCGTCTGCGGAAAACAGATGAAAAGGGTAAGCGAGGTTATCGACTGCTGGTATGATTCCGGCTCGATGCCCTTTGCGCAGTGGCACTATCCCTTTGAAAACGAGGATAAGTTTAAGAAGAGATACCCCGCTAACTTCATAAGCGAGGCGGTTGACCAAACAAGAGGCTGGTTCTATACGCTTATTGCGATTTCCACGGCGATATTCGGAAGAGCGCCTTTTGAAAACTGCATAGTTTTGGGACATGTTCAGGATAAAGACGGAAAGAAGATGTCGAAGCACATAGGAAACGTCGTTGACCCGTGGAGCGTGCTTGATAATCAGGGCGCAGACGCGGTAAGGTGGTATTTCTATTCAAATTCCGCTCCCTGGCTTCCGAACAGATTCTACGGCGAAGCCGTAAGCGAAGCGCAAAGAAAGTTCATAGGCACGCTTTGGAACACATATGCGTTCTATATTCTCTATGCGGAGATAGATAAGTTTAACCCCACCGAGCACAAGCTTTCGGAAGACCTGTGCACCATGGATAAATGGATTATTTCAAGACTCAACAGCACGGTTAAGGCTGTTACGGAGGATCTTGACGCATACCATATTACAGAGGCGACAAAGGAGCTTTCGAGGTTTGTGGACGAGCTTTCAAACTGGTATGTCCGCCGCTCGAGAGACAGGTTCTGGGGCAGCGAAATGACTAAGGACAAAGAGGACGCTTATATGACGCTCTACACCGTTTTAGAGACGTTTGCAAGGCTCTGTGCGCCGTTTATCCCCTTTATGACGGAGACAATGTATCAGAACATCGTAAGAAGCGTCGATAAAAACGCTCCCGAGTCCATTCACCTTACGGATTACCCCGTATGCGACGAGGCTAAAATAGATTCCGAGCTTGAAGAGGATATGAAAAACGTCCTCGGAATAGTAATGCTCGGAAGAGCCTGCAGAAACGAGGCGAATATTAAAAACCGTCAGCCCATAGGCAAGCTTTTTGTCGGCGGAGTAGAGCATCTCCCCGAAAACCTCGCTCAGATAATAAGAGGAGAGCTTAACGTAAAGGAAGTAGGCATGGGCGCCGCTGCGGAGGAGTTTATTACATATAACGTAAAGCCGCAGTTAAAGACCTTAGGACCTAAATACGGCAAGCTTTTAGGGGCGATACGCAGCCACTTAATGAATGCGGACGGCTCTTTGGTAGTTAACGCAGTGCGTAACGGCGGAGTATATACCTTTGAAGCGGACGGAAATAAGATAGAGCTCGGCGAGGCGGATTTATTAATCGAGCCTAAGGAGAAAGAGGGCTATGCGGTTATGACCGAAGGTGCTTTGGCGGTAATTATAGATACCGAGCTTACTGACGAGCTAATCGAAGAGGGCAAGTTAAGAGAGATGGTTTCAAAGATTCAGACGATGCGTAAAGAGGCGGGCTTTGAGGTTACGGACCATATAAGACTCGGCGTTGCAAACTGCCCCGAGGTTGAGGCTATTGCAAAGAAGTACGAGGAGCGCATTAAGAAAGAAGTTCTTGCCGGCGAGCTTGCAGTCGGAAGCTTAAGGGGCTACGAGAAAAACTGGGATATCAACGGCGATAAAGCGGATATGTCGGTTGAAAAGGTTTGATAAAAAATAATCGGTTTTGCGGCGTAACTTAAAAGGTACGCCGCATTTTATTGAAATGAAGCAGGTTGACATTTTAGCGGAACAAAAAAGAATGACGGAGGAGCCCGTTTCAAGGCTCGTCTTAAGGCTCGCGCTTCCGACGACAATAAGCCAGCTTATAACGGTTTTATATAATACTGCGGATACGTATTTTGTTTCGCAGATAGGAACCGGCGCCGCCGGAGCGGTAGGCGTGGTTTTTGCCGTTATGGGAATGATACAGGCGGTAGGCTTCGGAATGGGCATGGGAACGGGCAGCATTATAAGCAGAAGTCTCGGAGCAAAGGAAAACGAACGGGCGGAGAAATTTGCCGCTTCGGGCTTTTTGATTGCGGCGCTTTTGGGCTTAATACTCATGACGTCGGGGCTTATTGCGCTTCGCCCTTTAATGGAGCTTTTGGGAGCGACGCAAACCATTTTGCCTTATTGCGAGGAATATGCAAAATATATACTTTTAGGCGCCCCCGTTATGTGCGCCTCCTTTGTGCTGTCCTGCATACTGCGCTCAGAGGGGGAAGCAAAATTCGCAATGGTAGGCTTAACGGCGGGAGGTCTGTTAAACGTTGCGCTTGACCCGCTTTTAATATATACGCTTAACATGGGGATTGCGGGAGCGGCTGTCGCGACGGTTATAAGTCAATGTATAAGCTTTATAGTGCTTATAATATTTTTTATGTTAAAAAAGAGCGTTGTTCCCCTGAATTTAAAGAAGATAAGCACAAAACCGAAAGATTATTTTATGATAGTTAAAATAGGCTTTCCCACTATATGCAGACAGAGCCTTTCAAGCGTAGCCTCCGCGCTTCTTACAATTGAGGCAAAGCCCTTCGGCGACGCTGCGATAGCCGCCGTAACGATAGCCAATAAAATTTATATGCTTGTCAGAAACATAGTAATAGGAATCGGTCAGGGACTTCAGCCCGTTGCAGGGTATAACTACGGAGCAAAGAGAATAGACAGAGTAAGAGAAGGGTTTTACTTTGCGGTTAAGCTGGGAACGGCGGTTTGCGTTGCGCTGGCCGCAGTAATTGCGCTTAACGCAGAGGCGATTGCCGGTATTTTCAGAAGCGACGACAGTAAGGTTATAGAGATAGCCTCGCATACGCTGTATTTTGCATGCGCCGCCATACCGTTTATGGCATATTCAACATACGTGAATCAGCTTCAGCAGTGCCTGGGGTTTGGACTCAGCGCAACGCTTCTTGCCTGCTCAAGGCAGGGCTTCTGTTTTGTTCCGCTGGCGATTATATTGCCTATGCTGTTTTCGTTAACGGGTGTTGAGGCGATTGCGAGCGTTTCGGATATACTTACGTTTATAATAACGG
>CAKSBK010000053.1 GCA_934438035.1 uncultured Christensenellaceae bacterium | reverse complement strand
TTCAGCGATATTCTGTAGTTTTCCTCAAGCTCCAGCGTCTTTCTTTCCTCCGCAAAGGCGGTATTCACGGACAAGGCCGCAAAAAGCAAGGTTAAAAAAGCCGCCGTTATTCTTTTTTTCATATGTTATTGCCCCATTATTCTTATAATAAAGCTTATTTTAAAATTAAAGCGAACGTAAAAAATTAAATAATTACTTATATATTACATTATATACAGGGCATAATAGTTTGTCAAACGTCTTTTCTTGCCAAAAAAGCAATTAAATGCGTCAAAAAGGCTATGCTTTTAAAAAAGCGCTTCTCGGCGCGCCGCATACAGGGCATACGTCGGGCGCCTTCTCGGCATTATGTATATACCCGCAGTTTTTGCATATAAACTCGCAGTTTTCGCTGTCTTCGCCGCAAAAAAGTCCGTTATTTCTAAGCTCCTCAAGAAGAGCCGAAAACCGTTTTTCGTGAGACTCTTCTATTTTTGAAACCGCCGCAAACTTTTCGGCAATTTCATAAAACCCCTCTTTTCTCGCAGTATTTTCATATTCCCTATACATCTGCGTCCACTCGTAATTCTCTCCGTCGATTGCGTTTTTGATATCGTCGCAAGTTTTTTCTCCCTTGCCTTCAATCATGTCATACCATATTTTTCCATGCGCCCGCTCGTTTTGCGCCGTAAAATAAAACACGTCCGCCGCAGGTGAAAGCCCGTCTTTTTTTGCCTTATCGGCGAAATATTCATATTTTGCGCACGCCTGCGTTTCCGCAGCCCATGCCGCATGAAGATTTTTAAATGTTTCGCTGTTCTGTAAATTCATAAAAGCATCCTCCCAAAAAATGTTTTTTGTTAGGATGCCTTTTTTTATTCTTTATTATTCGTGAAAGTATTTATAAATTTCTCTTGCGGTCGTTATGTTTATCCCCGAAACCGCATTAAGCTCTTCAATAGAGGCGTTTTTAATACTCTCGACGTCTTTAAAGCGCTCTATTAAAAGCTTCCTTCTTTTTTCTCCCACGCCCTTAATTTTATCAAGCTCGGAGCTTATAGTCCTCTTTTCCCTCCTGTTTCTGTGATAGGTTATCGCAAACCTGTGAGCCTCGTCTCTTATGGCTGTTATAAGCCTAAGCTCCTTTGAGGATTTATCAAGCACTATGGGCTCGCTTATATACGGGCGAAAAATCTCCTCCTCCCTCTTCGCAAGGCCTACCACGTTTACGTCTTCAAGGCCCATGCTTTCAAGAATTTCCACCGCGCTTGAAAGCTGCCCTTTTCCGCCGTCTATTACAATTAAATCCGGCATCGCACCGAAGCCGTTATCGTGCTCCTCCGCATTAAAGCCCTCGGTTAAACGCCTCGTTAACACTTCTCTCATGCTCGCAAAATCGTTAGGCCCCTCTACGGTCTTTATTCTGAAACGGCGGTATTCCTTTTTATCCGGCTTGCCGTCCGTAAAAACAACCATGCTCGCTACGCTGTCCGTTCCCTGGGTGTTTGAAATGTCGTAACACTCCATTCTGCGTATATAGCCTATTTTTAAAATATCCCCGAGGCCCTGCGCGGCGCCCACCGTACGCTCATACTTAATGCGTTCGGAATCCTCTTTTCTTTTTAAAGCCTCCCTCGCATTTTTCTCCGCAAGGTCGCAGAGATTTTTGTTCCCGCCCTTTTTGGGAGTAACAATCTCCGCCTTGGAGCCCCTTATTTTTGAGAGCCACTGCGAAATTATCTCCCCCTCAAAAAGCTCGGGATGAACGTATATTTTTTTGGGGACGGAGCCGGAAACGGAATAATACTGCTTTAAAAAGCTCTCTATCGCCTCCGCTTCGCTCTGCGCTCCCGAAAGGCTAAACTTTTCCGCGCGGGAAAGCTTGCCGTCGCGTATGAAAAACGCCTGAACGATTGACGTATCCTCCCCCGCTGCGGCTGCAAAAATATCCGTATCGTTAAGGTTTGGAAGCCCCGCCTTCTGTTTTTGCATTATTCTGTCAACGGCTTTAAGCTTATCCCTTAAAACCGCCGCTCTTTCATATTGTAGCTCCTCTGCGGCGGCGTTCATCTGCTCCGTAAGGCTTCTTTTAAGCTCCCCGTATTTTCCGCCGAGAAGGTCGCAAACGCCCTCCACAAGTCCGTTATATTCTTCTTTTGTAACATAGCCCATGCACGGCGCCTTGCACCTTCCCATTTGGTAATACATACAGGGCCGGCTCTGCCTAAAGGGTTTATCGAAATCCCTCTTGCAGGTTCTTAAAGGGAAAATCGAGTAAACCGCCTCCAAAACCTCCTTAACGGAATGCGCCGCAATGTAAGGTCCGAAATATCTCGCTTTATCGGGGGCGACTCTTCTTACTATCTCAATTCTCGGAAAGGACTTTTTAGTATCTATTCGCACATAAGGAAACTGCTTATCATCTCTTAAAAGAATATTGTAATACGGCTGGTATTGCTTTATTAAATTGCATTCCAAAACGAGCGCCTCCAGCTCGCTTGAGGTGATTACGTAATCAAAATCATCTATGTGATCTATCATCGCCTGCACCTTAGCCTGCTGGGCGCCCCCGCCGAAATACTGCCGTACTCTGTTCGGAAGTATTCTCGCCTTGCCGACATATATAACAGTGCCCGAAGCGTCCTTCATTATATAGACGCCCGGGCTTTTAGGCAAAGTTTTCAGTTTATAAGAAATCTTTTCGCTTATATCTGTGCGCATAAACTCCTTTAGCCCAGCATGGTGCTCATGTTATAGAACCCCGCAGGCTTTTTTGCAATATATTTTGCCGCGGCAACCGCTCCGTCCGCAAAAACCTCTTTGGACTGCGCCTGATGAGATATAGTCACAATCTCGCTGTCCGTAATAAACATTACGTCATGCTCGCCCACTATAGAGCCGCCTCTTACGGCGTGAATACCTATTTCGTTGGGCTTTCTTTTGCCCTCTCCCGGCGCTCTGCCGTATTTATAGGTGTATATTCCGCCGCAAGCCTCGTTTATTGCGTCTGCAAGCATAAGCGCCGTTCCCGAAGGAGCGTCCGCCTTTTTATTGTGGTGCTTTTCGATTATTTCAATATCCGCTTTTCCGCCGTATAACGCGCATGCGCTCATAAGCAGCTTCATTTGCAGATTTACGCCGAGCGACATATTCGCAGAGAAGAACACCGCGGTTTTTTTCGCCGCATCGTTAATCATTTGCTTTTCTTCCTCGGAATATCCCGTTGTGCATATAACTATGGGCTTTTTATTTTTTACCGCATATTCAAGGTTGTCTTTGAGCGCCGAGGGACGTGAAAAGTCTATTATAACGTCCGCGTCGTTTCCCCCCGCCTGTAAAATATCGGAGTAAACGGGAACATTGTTATCATATGCGTCCGTAACGACGTCAACGCCGAAAGAAAGCTCAGTATTTTCGTCCTTCTTAATGACGCCCGCAAGCACCTGCCCCATTTTTCCGTTTATTCCGCAAACCGCAATTCTAAGCATTGGTTCACCTCACACAAGACCGTAGGTCTTAAGAACGCCCTTTAATTTTTCCGCAGCTTCCTCGCTCATCTCGCTTAAGGGTAAGCGCAGCGGCCCTGCGTTAAAGCCCATGAGGTTTGCCGCAGTTTTAACGGGTATGGGGTTAACGTCGCAGAAAAGAGCGTCTATTAAAGGCTTGTAATAAAGCTGCAGCTCGCACGCCTTTTTAACGTCTCCCTCAAGATATAAAGCGGCAATATCGTGCGCAGCCTTAGGCGCAATATTTGCAAGAACGGATATAACGCCCTTTCCGCCTAAGCTCATAAGCGGAACGATTTGATCGTCGTTTCCGGAGTAAAGGTCAATATAGTCGTTACAAAGCCTTGCCATTTCCGCAACCTGAGAAATATTTCCGCTTGCCTCCTTCATTGCGGCGCAGTTTCTGTGCTTACATAATTTATAAAGCGTTTCCGGCTTAACGTTAACGCCCGTTCTTGAAGGAACGTTATAAAGAACGCACGGAATATTTACAGCGTCCATTATCGCCGTATAGTGAGCGATAAGTCCGCTCTGCGAGCATTTGTTATAGTAAGGAGTTACTATCAGCAAAGCGTCCGCGCCCGCCTCCTCGGCAAATTTGCTCATTTTAACGGCGTTTGCCGTACAATTTGCGCCCGTGCCGACTATAACGGGAACCCTGCTTTTAATGTGGTTTATTCCCTCTACTATAACCGTCTTCTTTTCCTCTTCCGTCATGGTGGCAGGCTCTCCCGTCGTTCCGCAGAGAACTATAGCGTCTATGCCGCCGTCAATCTGGAAATCAATAAGCCTTTTAAGCTCGGGAATGTTAACGCCGTCCTCGGTAAACGGAGTTATAAGCGCAACGGCTGCGCCTGTAAAAATACTCATATACCCTTCCCCCAATCAAAGTCCTTTATTTATTATCTTTTCAGCTATTTGAACGGCGTTTGTAGCCGCTCCTTTTCTTATATTATCAGCAACAACCCAAAGATTTACGCCGCTTTCCACGGTAAAATCTCTTCTTATTCTGCCGACAAAAACCTCATCCTTATCCTCTGCGTCTAAAGCCATGGGATATTCCTCGTTTTTCGGATCGTCTACAACAACTATTCCCGGAGCCGCAGCAAGTGCCGCCTTAAGCTCGGAAAGCTCAAAGGGCTTTTCAAATTCAACGTTAATGGATTCGCTGTGACCGTAGAAAACAGGGACGCGGACGGTGGTTGCGGTAACCTTAATGTCCTTGTCATGAAGAATTTTCTGCGTCTCGTTAACCATCTTCATTTCTTCTTTTGTATAGCCGTTATCCGTAAAAACGTCTATCTGCGGCAAGCAGTTTCCGAAAATCGGGTGATTGAACTTTTTAGGAGCTTCACCCGCAATTCCGTTTTTAAGGTCGTCGTAGCCGCCCATTCCCGCGCCTGAAACCGCCTGATATGTGGAATAAACCACTCTCTTAATTTTGTAAAGATCATGAAGGGGCTTTAGCGCGACAACCGCCTGAATTGTTGAACAATTCGGATTTGCGATAATTCCGTGATTCCACTCTATATCCTCCGGGTTAACCTCGGGAACTACAAGCGGAACGTCGTCCTTCATTCTCCATGCGGAAGAATTGTCTATAACCACAGCGCCCGCGCGCGCCGCGCAGGGAGCATATTTAAGGGAGGTATCTCCGCCTGCGCTGAAAAGAGCTATGTCTATATCTTTGCCGTCAAAACAGGTTTCCGTAAGCTCTAAAATAGTATATTCTTTCCCCATAAATTCTACTTTTTTGCCTGCGCTGCGCTTGGAAGCAAACAAATAGTAATTCTTAACGGGAAGCTTTTTTTCCTCTAAAACCTGAAGAAACTTTCTTCCGACCATGCCCGTTGCGCCGACGACTGCAACATTATATTCTTTCATAAAAATACCTCCGTAAAAATAATTATAAACCGTATATTTAAAATCGCTTTGAAAGGCGTTTCTTTCTATGATTTTTATTAGTATAGCACCAAAAAGCAAGCCCTGTCAATTGCGCGCGCAAGTTTTCGCCTACGCATGCCGTATTACATATTTATTCACCGAAAAGTGTATATATTAAGATTTATTCACTTTACTGCACAAGGAAAATAATCTATAATCAATATAATCATAAAAATCAAGAGGTGTTTTACATATGGATATGATTGCCGAAATCATAATGAGCGTTTTTGCCCTTGTTTTAGGCCTGCTTTTTACATTTTGGGGATATAAAAAATTAAAGAAGCTTTTAACCGTAAGCTCCGCGCTTATTACCTTCTGCGCGGCGTTTATGGCTTTAGGCGAGCTCGGGCTTGCCCCGCAGATTATAATAAGCCTGGTGCTCGGAATAATCGCCGGCGTTCTCGCTCACTTTTTCTTTCTCGTGGGAATATTCTGCGTAGGCGCAAGCTTCGGCGCGGTTTTGGGAGTTTTCATTACCAGTTACGTTTCGCTTCCCGGCAGCATGCTGGGAACGGTTATAACCGTGTTCCTCGCAGTTCTCTTCGGCGTGTTTGCGCTTAAAACAAGAAGAGTCTATCTTTCGTTTGTAACCGCATATACCGGCGCTTACGCCGTATGCTTTTCGCTTTGTTTTCTTATAAGCGCAATATCGACCGGCTTTTCCGGAAAAGAAGCGGCTTTAAGCATGCTTAGCGGTTTTTCTCTTGTAATAAGCATAGCCACCATAATTCTCGGGCTTATAGGCTTTATAATTCAGCTTGTCTTTACCGCTCCGCGCACGGCAAAAAAATAATGCGCGAAAAAATTTTTTAAATAATGTATAAAAAACGGTGAAGCGTCAATAATACTATCAGATACCGAATTAAAAAACGGTATCCGAAAGTTTCCCGTTTCATTTTTCCTCTATGAAAGTCGCCCGCCTAACGGCAGGCGGCTTTTTACTTTAACGTCATTAAGCGGTTTTTTATTAAAAACAAGTTTGCAAAGACGCTTTAATTGTATATAATAAGTATAAGCTTTTTTGGAGGTATGTAATGGAAACTGTAAAAGAATGGATGAGACATGAAGCCATTTCCATGGCTGACGAGCTTGTCTCTTTAAATACCGAGCAATTTTTAAAGGATAATATCGGAGGCTTCGGCTTAAGAAAAAAAGTAGTAAACCTCGTCGAGGAATTAAGGGCGGCGCTGTTTCCCACCTTATATGAAAAGGAACTCGCAACGCGCCATTACCTCAACATACAGGTAGAAAACCGCCTGAACACCTCGGCAATGCTGTTAAACAAAATAATTAACGAAGTACTTGTAAACAACTGCTCCGAGGACAAGACTGCGGAAAAGTGCGATTCCTGCAACGCTAAATCAGACGAAATTACCCTTAAATTTATGCGCTCAATACCGGAAATCCGCAGAGTTTTAACCACGGATATGCAGGCGGCATATATGGGCGACCCCGCCGCTTTATACATGGAGGAAATACTTTTAGGGTACCCCTCCATGGAGGCGATAACAATTTACCGCATGGCACACAAGCTTTTTACTCTCGGCGTTCCTCTTATTCCCAGAATAATGACGGAATATGCTCACCAAAAAACGGGAATAGACATTCACCCCGGCGCAACTATAGGCGATTATTTCTTTATTGACCACGGCACCGGCGTAGT
>CAKSBK010000052.1 GCA_934438035.1 uncultured Christensenellaceae bacterium | reverse complement strand
GCTTTGCGCCGCAATTTACGCCGGCATGCTCGTCGGCGCGATTTTTTCAATCGGCGCGGCGCTTTTTACGGCAGTCAAAAGCAAGGTCTGCAAAATTATTATTTCCGTACTGTTTTCCCTTTTATCCGCCGCAGTATTCGCAGCATGTCTTTATCTTATATGCTCGTTTAACTTAAGGTTTTATCATATTTTGGGAGGCGTCTGCGGCTTTTTTATATTTGTCGCCGCAGTTTTGCCCCTTTTCCGCTTTATTCGCCGTAAAATCCGCGAGATTGCTATTGAACTTAAGCATAAAACAATGTACAATAAAAATAACACAAATGGCAAGGAGAACGGCAATGGAAAGAAAAAACGCAAAAAGCAAAGCTCTTTCTTTTCTTAAGAAATTCGGCGTAATAATCGTTTTTACAGTCGTTGTTGTTTACTGTGCCTCTGTGCTAATAATTCAGCAAAACAAAATAAAGAGCACGGAAGCGGCAAACGCAGAGCTTTCAAAGAAATTTGAAACTATGGAAAACGAATACGCCGCTCTTGAAAGCGAGCTTGAAACCGCAGGAAGCGACAGCTATGCCGAAAACACGGCAAGAGAAAAGCTCGGATGGGTTAAACAAGGCGAAACCGTTTTCAGAAACGCTTCGGGAGAAGAAAATTGAACTGCTATGCAATAGATATAGGAACCAATTCAGTAAGGCTGATGTATGCCGAAGTTAAAGACGGCTATATCAGCCCTGTTTATAAAAAGCTTATAACCGCAAGAACAGGTGAAAACACGGCAAAAACTTCTTTAATAAACGAACAGGCTTTTTCCCGCACCGTTAACGCGGTTATTTATTTTTGCGATATAATTAAAAACGAGGATCCTGCCGCCCCCGTCTTCTGCTTTGCGACAAGCGCCGTAAGAGACGCAAAAAACGGCGAACTTCTTGCGGAACATATCAAAAGCAAAACCGGGATAACGGTAGACATACTCTCCGGCGAGAAAGAAGCAGAAATAGGCTTTTTAGGCGTTGTAGGCGAAAAAAGCGGCGCTCTATTGGATATCGGCGGCGGCTCAACGGAAATCGCCTTTGGAGAAAACGGGATAATGCAATTCCAGAAAAGCGTTAACACAGGCGCCGTCCGCGCAAAAGCGATGTTTCTTGACGACTATAAAAGAACATACGAATATTCACGCTCTCTTTTCTCTTCTCTTCCCGAAATTCCGTTCGGGGTTTACGCCTGCGGAGGAACCGCAACCACGGCAGCGGCAATGCTGCAAAAGCTAGACGTTTACGACTCTTCTTTAATAAACGGCTTTCCGCTTAAAAGAGAGGATATTTTTAACCTCTCTTCCATGCTTTGTCCCCTTAGCGCAGAAAAAAGAGCTTTGTTTAAAGGGCTTCAAAAGCAAAGAGCTGATATTATCCCGCACGGGCTTATGATACTTCTCGCCTTCTTGGATGAAAAACAGCCCAAAAAAATAATCGCAAGCGATTGCGATAATTTAGAAGGCTATCTTGTTGAAAGGCTTATTAAAAACAAATGAAAGCTTCATTAAACCCTGCAAGCGCCGTCATACTTTACGGCAGGGATATTCTTCGTTCCCCCGGAATGGCAAGTGAAAAGCAATATATACAGCACGGAGGCGTTTCCGTATATACTCACAGCCTCATGGTTGCGCTCACCTGCGCCCGCTTGAAAAACACGTTTTTTAAAGGCGCCGATATGCGCTCTCTTATAAGAGGCGCACTGCTGCATGACTATTTTCTTTACGACTGGCACGATAAAGATAAAATTCATAAGCTTCACGGCTTTAACCACGCTTCAACGGCGCTTTACCTTGCTTCAAACGATTTTTCTTTAAATGAAAAAGAAAAAAATATGATTCATTCGCACATGTTTCCGTTAGGTCTTGTCCTTCCTAAATATAAAGAGAGCTTTATTCTGTATATTGCAGACAAGCTCTGCGCCGTAAAAGAATCGCTTAAAATAAAATGACGGCATTCTCTTTTTTAGAGAACGCCGTTTTTTAATTATTTTGAGTATTTTTCAAAAGCCGAAAGCATGGGAGTTAAATCCTTATGTTTAAACGTCCTGTCAACATAATTCTTTGTTATCTTCATAACAAGCGGCGAAAGCGAAAGGACTCCTATAAGGTTAGGTATTGCCATAAGGCCGTTAAATGTATCGGAAATATCCCAAGCAAGGTCAAGGCTCATCGTCGCGCCGACAATTATGAACAATACAAACACAATTTTATACGCCATGGTAGACTTTGTACCGAAAAGATATTCCCACGCCTTTGAGCCGTAATAGCTCCAGCCGAGTACGGTTGAAAATGCAAAAAGCAATATCGCCACAGCTACAAACCATCCGCCCGCAGGACCGAAAGCGTTTGTAAACACTTCGCTGACAAGCGCATTTTTATCCGCCACGGCGGCAACTCCCGTGTTAAGGTCAATAAGTCCGGATGTAAGTATCGTTAAAGCAGTAAGCGTACAAACAACCATAGTGTCCGCAAAAACCTCGAAAATTCCCCACATTCCCTGCTTAACGGGTTCCTTTACGTTTGAAGCCGAGTGTACCATAACCGAAGATCCCAAGCCCGCTTCGTTAGAGAAAACGCCTCTTTTAAATCCCATAGTTATCACCTGCCCGAATACGTATCCGCCTACGCCGCCCGCGGCAGCCTTGATTCCGAACATGTTTTTGAATATAGATTCAAATGCGGGAAGTATCATACTTCCGTTCATTATAATAATAGCCAGTGTTCCTACAATGTAAAGCACAACCATGAACGGAACTATTTTTTCCGTAACGGAAGCAATCCTCTTAATTCCGCCTATAATTACAAGCGCAGCTATAACCATAAGCACCGCTCCCGTGACCCAGCCCGGAATATTAAAAACGCCCTTTAAGTTGCTTGCAATGTTTCCTATCTGGCTTGCGTTTCCTATTCCGAAAGAAGCGAATACGCAGAATAATGAGAACAGCACCGCAAGAGTTTTTCCCAGCCACTTAAGATGCTTATACCCGCCGAGGCCGTCCTCCAAATAATACATTGCACCGCCGCACCATTCGCCTTTTGCATTCTTTCTTCTGTAATAAATGCCTAAAACATTTTCAGAATAATTCGTCATCATTCCGAGAAACGCCGCTATCCACATCCAGACTATCGCTCCGGGGCCACCGGAAATAATCGCCGTAGCAACGCCCGCTATATTTCCTACGCCTACCGTAGCGGCAAGCGCCGTGCAAAGAGACTGAAACTGACTTATAGAGTTTTTATCCGTCTTGTCATGAGCGTCTCCGTTCTTTTTGAAAATCGCGCCTATGGTGTTTTTCCACCAATGCCTTAAATGAGTAAGCTGAAAGCACTTTGTGAGTATTGTCATAAGAAGACCCGCGCCTATTAAAAGCACAAGACAGGGTACTCCCCAGACGACGTTGTTAATTGCGGTGTTTACATTTGTTATTGTGTCAATCATGTTTTTTTCCTTTCTAAAAAAATTTAATAAAAAAAGCGACCCGTGAAGGCGGATCACAAAACAACAACATCACCCTTTTATCATAAATAAAAAGGAATGACTCTGTCCTTTTGCCTGAGAGATTAGCGCCATTGCTTTACACCTTCGGCACCCGTGACGGGGTTCTCCAGAGTTCTATCGACTTACAGTCCTTGCGAAAACGCACCTGAGAGTATTACTCCTTCGGTAAAGCAAATGCTTTTCTCCTGCAAGCGTCACATAGCATAATAGAGTTTTTACACAACGGTATCGGCTAAATACCGTCAAAATAATAGTAACAAAATTAATCGGTGCTGTCAACCTTATAATAAATTTTACCGTACATATATCAAGCCGATATATGTATTCAATATTCGCTCTTGTTTTTTTTTGCACAATGTTGTATATTTAACGTATAGAATTTTAAATAAACGGAGTATTATTATGGCAAGATTTACGATACCGAGAAGTATTTTTTACGGCCCCGGTTCCATAAAAGAGCTCGCAAACATAAAAGAAAGAAAGCGTGCTTTTATAGTTACCGACGGTCTTATGGCGCAGCTCGGAACGATGTCTAAGCTCGAAAGCATCCTTCAAGGCGCCGGTATGGAGACATATTGCTACACTAAAGTTGAAAACGACCCCGCTATAGAAACTGTTCTTGACGGTGCAAAGCAGATGCAGGAATTTTGCCCTGACTTTATAGTTGCTTTAGGCGGCGGCTCCTGTATAGACGCAGCTAAGGGCATGTGGGTTTTCTATGAGCATCCCGAGCTCACCTTTGAAAAGATTTTACACGACGGCGGCATTCCCACTTTAAGACACAAGGCAATTTTGGCGGCTATACCCTCAACCAGCGGAACCGGAAGCGAGGTCACTTCCTTTGCGGTTATTTCCGACCACAAGGCTAAAGTAAAATATCCTATTGTTGATTATGAAGTAACCCCTGATATTGCCGTGCTTGACGAAGAAATCACGGCAACCATGCCCCCCAAGCTTGTTTCTTATACAGGACTTGACGCTCTTTGCCACGGTATTGAAGCGTATGTCGCAAAGGGTCGTTCCAACTTTACAAACCCCCTTGCTATTCATGCAATAACCATCATATTCGGTTACCTTAAAGACAGCTACGACGGAAACCTCGCCGCAAGAGGCGAAATGCATATCGCACAGTGCATGGCGGGAATGGCGTTTGCAAACGCCGAGCTCGGAATTACCCATTCGCTTGCTCATGCAATCGGCGGAACATTCCACCTTCCCCACGGTCTTTGCAACGCAATACTTATGCCATACGTAATTAAGTATAACTGCCGCAATCGTCCGGCAATGCGTCATTATGCAAACATAGGCAGACGTCTCGGTCTTGAGGGGTTAAGAGAAATGAACCTTGTCAACTCTCTTATTCGCGAGATAAACGAAATAGAATCCTACATGAACGTTCCCAAAACCTTTGCCGACGCGGGCATAAGCGAGTTTAAGTTCATAATGGAAAAAGAGAATGTCGCTAAAAACGCTTTCAATGATAATTGCACGGTTTCAAACCCGAGAGATACTTCCCCCGAAGATCTTCTCCACATTCTTGAATGCGCATATTACGGAAAGCCTGTAGTTCTCTAAATAATAATTAACGGCGGAAGCTTCCGCCGTTTTTTTATATCTAAAACCCGCTATTCCGGACTATTTTAAAATCAATACGCAAGTTTTAATCATCTGTGCTTACGGCATTTAATATTCCTGCTTTTTCCCTGTTAAATATTTAACTATCTGCTCAAACGTCAGCATCCGCCTGACGCCTAAGATTTTTTGCAGCCCGCCTTGACGTTAATCAAAACGGATTTTGCCGCGTCAGCATTGTCATTTGCGTAAAGGCTATCTATCACGGCACTAAATTGCGCATTAAGTTTCTAATAAAAACACATGTTTTAGCATCCACTTCATGCATATACAAATTTTTTGTCCGCATTAAATTCTCTCTTTTCCGCATTTCAAGCAGCCTTTGCGTTCTTACAATGAGTTCTTACGGCAATCATTGCTATTTTCATTTTACCTTCAGTAATTTCCGCTTTTAGAATTGTTATTTGATATACATCATAAAAATAACGCCGCCGCATATCGTTTCGTCAATATACAACGGCGCAATTCTTTTTTATTTAACGCATAGAATAAAACATAACCGGCTCATATTTAAATTATTATTTATTCTGCTTTTTCTTCTTTGCGGCAAGTACTATCAGCAATATTATTGCAGCTGCCGCGACGGCTCCCGCAGCTGCGGCGATAATTACCCAAGCGTTTACATTTGCGCCGTCTCCCGTTTTTGGGGACTTTACGTTATTTGAGGGCTTCATGCTCTCTACGGGTGCCGGAGAATTACTTGCGGTAGGCGCGGGCGCTTCGCTCTTTATAGGCACCGTTCCCGTGAAAGTGTTTATTATATTGTAGCCTGCTACCTCGGTTGAATAATTCTCAATCTCGTTTTGGCTTACGGTATAATTAACAGCCGCACGCGCATCATTTTTCGGCAAGCCTTTAAATTCATATTTCCAAACGCCGTCTTCGTCAGGCATAACCGTAACTTCGTCAACAGCCTCCCCGTCTTTAAGAAGAGTTACCGTAACCTGCTTAGGTCTTGCGGTAGTATAACCCTCTTCTGCACGCCATTCAATGTTTCCGCTTATGTCCACCGTAGGCGCAGGCTCTTCGCTCTTTGCGGGCGTAGGCGCAGGCTCTTCGCTCTTTGTGGGCGTGGGCGTGGGAATGGGCTCCTCATTTGAATATACGTTTTTAACTTCAAATCCCGTTATAGTCGTATCGTAATCCTGAAGCTCTTTTTGCTTTATACTGTAGGCAATTATGTTTCCCCTATCTTTTCTTAAAAGACCGGTAAACGTAAAGCTCCAATTTTCATTTTCTGAAACGTTAACCGTATTAACTGTCTTTCCGTTTGCAAGAAGCGTAATTTCAACGCTCTGCGGTCTTTCGTTAAGAGCGTTTTCATCGCCCTCCCATTCGACTTTTCCGCTTATATCGAATTTTTCCGGCTCATGTGTGAAAACAAGCGTAAAGCCGTCCTCAGCGTTTCCTTGAATCTCTAAAGCATATCCGTCCGGAACATCCGTTAAAACCGTATAATTCAGCTTCCTTCCGTTTTCATACTTTTTGAGATTTCCAAAATCACAGCTCCAGCCGTTGTTTTTGTTTATTGCGAAGTCTTCTCCGCTGTCTATTCCGTTTTTCATAAGACGGACAATCAAGTTTTCCGGTCTTAATCCGTCGATATTTTCAGCGTCCTTCCACTCCGCCGCAACAAAAACCGTCTGACGCCCGCCGTCGTTTCTGTTGTTGACCTTTAAAAGAGCATGCCTTGCGTAATGACGAACGCTGTCGCCGTCAACCCAGGTCGGAAGATCATTATATTCTCCCGAATCCCCCTCTCTGTACTTTACCTCGTCATATAAAACGATATAATCGCCGTAGCCGTCTGCGTCAGCGTTTGAATCATATGCGGTGTCGGCTATCATCGTTTCTCTTAATGTGTATTTTGCAACGTTTCCGTCAACAAACAAGGGTAAATTATTCCATACATATGTATAGTTATTTTCTTTAGTAAGCTCTTGAGTGTA
>CAKSBK010000051.1 GCA_934438035.1 uncultured Christensenellaceae bacterium | reverse complement strand
GATTCCGGTGAAATAGACGTTCCCGAAAACTATTATCCTGATGACGACCCAAAAGAAGAGCCTGTCGTTACGTGGAGAAGCGGCGCAAACCTCATATATTCAAACTGGCTTAACTATATTGTTTACCAGACGACGCCGTATGACCTTGAAACGCTTAAGTGAGGTGAAACGTTATGAAACTTCTTATAGCTTCCGATATACACGGCTCCGCGCTTTTCTGTAAAAAGCTTATAGACAATTACAGAGAAGAAAAAGCCGAGCGCCTTATATTATTAGGGGATATTTTATATCACGGACCGAGAAACGATCTTCCGGAGGGATACGCGCCAAAAAGTGTTATTGAGCTTTTAAACCCGCTTAAAGACGAGCTTTTATGCGTAAGGGGGAACTGCGAAGCGGAGGTTGATCAAATGGTGCTTGCTTTTCCCGTTCTGGCGGATTATGCGGTGATTTTTGACGGAAAAACGCAGCTTTTTTTGACGCACGGTCATGCTTTAAACGAAAAAACACCTCCGCCGCTAAAAAAGGGAAGCGTGCTTTTAAACGGGCATACTCATATTCCTGCGGCAAGACGGCACGAGGATTATATCTACGTTAACCCCGGCTCTGTGTCGATACCGAAAGAGAACAGCGAACGGAGTTATATAATATACGAAAACGGGGAGTTTATTTGGAAGAGGCTTGACGACAAAAGCGAATATATGCGTGTAAATATTTAAGCTTCGGGGGCTTTTAAGCCCCCGTTTAAAATGCGCCGCTATTGACAAAGGTATTAATTCTGATACAATAAATAATTGTGTATTATAAGAATTAACGGAGTTTATATGGAAAAAAACAAGATAAAAGAAAATAAAATGGGAGTTATGCCTACGGGCAAGCTGCTTTTTTCAATGGCGCTGCCGATGATGATTTCGATGCTCGTTCAGGCGCTCTATAACGTAGTTGACAGTATTTACGTTGCGCAGCTTTCTCAGGACGCGCTTAATGCCGTATCGCTTTCTTTTCCGATACAGAACTTAATGATAGCTTTAGGCTCGGGCATAGGCGTAGGCATGAATGCGCTTTTATCAAAAAGCTTAGGCGAAAAGAATTATGAGCAGGCGAATAAATATGCCGAAAACGGAATTTTTCTCTCTCTTTGCTCGTTTGTTATCCTGCTTATATTCGGGCTTACGGGCGTAAAGTGGTTTTTCGCTTCACAGACGGATATTCCGGCTATTCTGCAGGGCGGAGAGGACTATTTAACAATATGCTGCTGCGCCTCTTTCGGACTGTTTGGTCAGATGATTTTCGAAAGACTTATGCAGTCTACCGGAAAGACGATGCTTTCAATGTATACTCAAGGCTTGGGAGCGATTATAAATATAATACTTGACCCTATTTTAATATTCGGTTATTTAGGACTTCCCGCTATGGGAGTTGCGGGCGCGGCGATAGCTACGGTTATCGGGCAGATTGCGGGATTTATTCTCGGAATAATATTAAATCATCATTTTAATAAGGAAGTACGCGTCAGCTTCAAGGGCTTTAAACCCAACGGAAAGGTTATTTTAAACATATTTAAAATAGGTCTGCCGTCGATAATAATGGTTTCCATAAGCTCGGTTATGACGTATTTTATAAACAAGCTTTTAATTGCGCTTGAATCCTCGGCAACCGCTGCCGCCGTTTTCGGTGCATATTTCAAGCTTCAGAGCTTTATATTCATGCCGGTATTCGGACTTACTAACGGAATGATTCCCATAATAAGCTATAATTTGGGAGCGGGAAATCGTTTGAGAATGCTTAAGACGTATAGACTGAGTATAGTGTATGCGCTTGTTATAATGATAACGGGAATGCTTCTTATGATATTTATTCCCGATAAACTGCTTATGCTCTTTAACGCTTCGGAGACTATGGCTAAAATTGGCGAGTCGGCGCTTAGAATAATATGCGTATCTTTTCCCATGGCGGCGTACGGCATTGTTTCGAGCTCGTTTTATCAGGCGTGCGGCAACGGTCTTATATCTATGATAATGAGCTTTGCAAGGCAGCTTGTGGCGCTTGTCCCTATAGCGTATATTTTGGGCTATGCGTTCGGCGTTGACGCGGTTTGGTATGCTTTTCCCATTGCGGAGCTTATATCGATGATGGTAGCCGTGACAGGCAGGTTTGTAATTCAAAAGAAAGTTATTTCAAAGGTGCCGGACGGCGCTGCGGTTTAAAAACATGTAAAGCTCGGGTTTATCCGGGCTTTTTTTATATCAAAAATATGCGCGGATTTATATAAACAAAAAGAACTCCTTTTTAGGAGTTCTTTTGTATTCTTAAAATAAGCTTTAAACGAGTTATTATTTTATAACCTTTTTGGCTTTATTTACAACGTTTTCAACGGTAAAGCCAAATTCCTTAAAGAGGATTCCGTTAGGAGCGGAAGCGCCGAAATGGTCGATTGTAACAGTGTCTCCGTCAAGGCCGACATATTTGCCCCAGCCGAAGGAGGAGCCTGCTTCAACCGCAACTCTTGCTCTTACGTCGTTAGGAAGAACGGCGTTTTTATATTCTTCGCTCTGCTTGTCAAAGAGCTCCGTGCAGGGCATGGAAACCACTCTTGCTTTAATTCCCTCGTTTGAGAGCTGCTCGTAAGCTTTAACGCAAAGCTCTAATTCGGAGCCCGTGCCGATTAATATTACGTCCGGCTTGCCGTCGCAGTCTTTCATTATGTATCCGCCCTTTAAAGCGGCTTTTCCCGTTTCGTTGTAAAGGGGAAGATTCTGCCTTGTCAAGGCGATTACGCTCGGACCGTCAGCGGTTAAAGCGAATTCGTAAGCTGCCGCAACCTCGTGGCCGTCTGCAGGTCTCCAGGTGTAGGAATTTGGGATTGCTCTTGCCGCCGCAAGCTGCTCAATAGGCTCGTGAGTGGGACCGTCTTCTCCTACGCCGATAGAATCGTGCGTCATAACGAAAATGGTAGGTATTTTCATAAGCGCCGCAACTCTTATAGCGTGCTTTAAATAATCGGAGAATACGAAGAACGTTGCGACAAAGGGAATAACTCCGCCGTGGAGATACATTCCGTTAGCCATTGCCGCCATTGAGAACTCTCTTATTCCGTAATGAATGTTGGAGCCCGCATAATTGTCATAATTAAAGTACTCCCTTGATTTTAAAAGGGTGTTGTTTGAGGGAGCGAGGTCCGCGGAACCGCCCATAAGCTGAGGAAGCTTGTCCGCAAGTCTGTTTAAAATAACTCCGCTTGACTGGCGGGAAGCCATACCCTTTTCAAATTCATAGAAAGAGGGGTCGTCGAATATGGATTTATCTACGGGAGACATATACTCTTTATAGAGCTTTGCCATTTCAGGATATTCTTTAGCATAGCGCTTCATCATCTCGTTCCATGCAGTCTGCGCTTCAAGAGACTTTGCGTTTGCCTTTTTGGCGTTTTCATAGACCTCTGCGGGAACGTAAAATTCCTTATCCTCGGGAACGCCGAGAGTCTTTTTAAGTACCGATATGTTTGCGCCCAAGGGGTTGCCGTGGCAGGCGGCAGTTCCCGCAACGGGCGGGCAGCCATAACCGATTATGGTGTGGTTGATTATGATTGAGGGCTTATCCGTGCAGTCTTTTGCACGGGATATTGCTGCGTCTATAGCGTCAAAATCGGTGTTCGCGTCTTTAACCTCTATAACCTGCCAGCCGTATGCTTCATATCTCTTTGCAACGTCTTCGGTAAAGGTGGAGTCCGTGTCGCCCTCTATGGAGATGTTGTTTTTATCGTAGAGAAGAATGAGCTTGCCGAGCTTTAAATGACCCGCAAGAGAGCATGCTTCTGCTGAAATACCCTCTTCAAGGCAGCCGTCTCCGCACATTACAAAGGTGTAATGGTCAACAACGTTAAAGTCGGGCTTGTTGAAAATTGCGGCTAAATGAGCTTCAGCCATCGCCATGCCGACTGCGTTTGCAATACCCATTCCGAGAGGACCGGTGGTTGTTTCAACGCCGGGGGTGTGACCGTATTCCGGGTGACCGGGCGTGCGAGAGCCCCACTGACGGAAGCTTTTAAGGTCGTCCATGGTTACTCCGAAGCCGTAGATGTGGAACAGAGTATATAAAAGAGCGGAGCCGTGGCCTGCGGAGAGGACGAACCTGTCTCTGTTATCCCACTTAAGGTCTACGGGGTTGTTAAGATAATGCTTCTGAAAAACGGTGTACGCCACGGGAGCGGCACCGAGAGGCAGACCGGGGTGACCGGAATTAGCCTTATTAATTGTTTCGGCGGCAAGCACGCGAATGGTGTTGGCGCTGAGCTGATCGATATTCTTCATGTTGACCTCCTGAAATAAATTTTCGTTATATAAATATTTTAAAGGGTATAAGCCTTTATTCTCAAACATAGTTATTATACCAAAAAAATAGAATTGTTACAACACGAAAAGAGCAAATTGCGTGGTTTTTGCGGCAATGCGGTTTAATGTGCCGGGTTATAAAATGAAGTTGTTTTAAATATGATTTACGGGAGCGTGAAAGCATGATAGGTTATATTTGGGCGGCGATGATGGTTTTGGCGACGCTGTTTTCCGTAATTCTTAAAAATACGCAGGAGCTGGGGCAGGCGGCAATGAATTCTGCGGGGGGCTCCGCCTCGCTTTGCATGGAAATGCTGGGAACATATGTTCTTTTTATGGGAATGATTAACATTGCAAAGGATTCCGGGCTGTTAAATAAGACGGGAGAGCTTTTAAAAAGGCCGTTGGGGATGATTTTTCCCGGAATAAAAAACGACGACGAGGCTATGGGGGCGGTGGCGATGAATATTTCCGCAAATATGCTCGGTATGGGAAACGCGGCGACGCCTTTCGGGCTTGCGGCAATGAGCAAAATGCAGGAAAAGAACCCGAATAAAGCTATTCCTACAGACGATATGTGCGTTTTTTTGGTGTTAAACACCGCTTCGGTTCAGCTTATTCCTATGACGGTAATTGCATTAAGAAGCGCCATGGGAAGCGCAAATCCTGCGGATATTGTTCCGGGGGCGCTTTTAAGCACGTTTATTACGGCTGCTTTCGGGCTTGTGCTTTCGCGGATTATAATAAAAAAATGAATTATTTAACGCTTATTATGCCGGTATTTTGCTGCTTTATAACGGTATACGGGCTTATAAAGAAAACGGACGTGTTTTCTTCGTTCGTAAGCGGCTCTAAAGAAGCGGTAATGCTGGTGTTTAAAATTCTTCCCTATATAGTCGGTATGGTTTTTGCGGTTGATTTGTTTAAGGCCTCGGGGCTGTTTAGCCTTATTTCTTCTTTAATAGGAGAACCGTTAAAAAAGATAGGCTGCCCGGTTGAGCTCGTGCCGGTAATGCTTATGCGGCCTTTTTCCGGAGGCGCTTCGATAGGGCTTCTTTCGGGAATACTTCTTGAATACGGCGCGGACAGCTATATCGGAAGAGTGGCGAGCATTTACCTCGGCAGCACGGAAACGCTGCTGTATACTGTAAGCCTTTATTTGGGAAGCGTGGGAATAAAAAAGTCCCGCTTTATAATTCCCGTGGGCATTCTCTGCGACGTTTTGGGAATGATTGTATCCTGCGTTTTGGTGAAGCTGCTTTTTTAAAAGGGATATTTTCATTGACCGTAAAGCGGGGTTATTGTAAACTATAATTAAAATAACGGAGCGGTAAAAAACGAATGTCTGAAATCGGAAGAATAAGCGTGACGCAGCTTAATGAATATATAAAATTTAAAATTGACGGAGATATTGTTTTAAAGGGACTTTGCGTTACGGGAGAAATCTCAAACCTTAAAACGTATTCCTCAGGGCATATGTATTTTACGTTAAAGGACAGCGCAAGCTCGCTTCGCTGCGTTATGTTTAAGGGATACAGAATGTCTTTAGCATTCGAGCCGCAAAACGGAGACGCAGTTTCGGTTAAGGGAGATATTTCCGTTTTTCAAAGAGACGGAGTATATCAGCTTTATGCCGTAGGAATAGAAAAGAGCGGAGCCGGCGAGCTTTACGAAAAGTTTTTGGCGCTCAAGGACAAGCTTTTAAAAGAGGGGCTGTTTTCGGAAGAGCATAAAAAGCCGATACCGAAAATACCTATGAAAATAGGAGTCGTCACTTCGCAATCGGGAGCGGTTTTTCATGATATAACGAATGTGGCAAAAAGGCGTTTTCCCTTGGCGCAAATAACGCTTTTTCCGGCAAGGGTTCAGGGAGAGGGCGCGGCAAAGGAAATGAGCCTTGCGCTTGAGGCGCTTGATAAATGCGGACTTGACGTTGCTATACTTGCAAGGGGAGGAGGCTCTGCGGAGGACCTTTGGCAGTTTAACGATGAAGCGCTTGCCCGGACGATTTATAATATGAATACGCCGGTTATTTCTGCGGTAGGCCATGAGACGGATTTTACGCTTGCGGATTTTGTAAGCGATTTACGCGCGCCCACACCTTCTGCGGCGGCGGAGCTTGCCGTTCCCGACGAATATGAGTTAAGAGCGCAGCTGAATGCGCTGAAAAGAGATATGTCTAAAGCGCTTATGGGGAAAATCGACGAGCTGAGAATGCGAACGGACATGCTCTTAAATGAAATGCGCCGAAAAATGCTGCTTGTTATCCCTAAAAAAAGGCAGCAGACGGACGCTTTAAAATTAAGACTTGTTTCCGCCCAGAAAAACGTTTTAAACGACGCAAAAACAAGGCTTTTGGTAAATGCGGGGAGGTTAAGCGGGGCAAATCCGGCGGAGCTTTTAAAAAGAGGTTATCTGATTGCACTTCAGGAAAATAGAAAAATAAGCTCGGTGCGAGAGCTTGATTTATCGAAAAATTTGCAAATACGCTTTTACGACGGAACGGCAGAGGCAAAAGTTTTAGAAATAAAAGAGGACGAATAATGAAAAAGACCTTTGAAGAAAAGATGAAAAGAGTAGAACAAATTGCGGAGCTTTTGGAGAACGGACAGACGGATATAGATAAATCCATAGAGCTTTTTTCAGAGGGAACCGCGCTTATAAAAGAGCTTACCGATATACTGGATTCGGCTCAGAGCAAAATGGAAAAAATAGTATCCGAGGAGGAAGAAAATGGAAATTGAGCTTGTTGCGGCAGGAGAGGTTTTGGCGGATTTTACGCCGATAGGCAAAGGT
>CAKSBK010000050.1 GCA_934438035.1 uncultured Christensenellaceae bacterium | reverse complement strand
CTCCTACAGAGGGCGACGATTTCAATCCTAAAGATTACTCTTTAGCAGTTTGCATGGGCTCTATGAACCACCCCGTTCACAGACAGATCCAGATCGGCTTCATTAAGCAGGCTGAAGAGCTCGGTTATGACACTCCCGACATCATCGGTACCGATGGTCCTGACCAGGCAGAGCAGTTCGCAGCAGCTGAGACATGGGCAGCAGGCGTTGAGTCCGGCAAGGGCGGCATGCTTCTCTGGAACGGCGACCATGCATCTGACGAGCTTTGCGCTAAGCTTGGCAAAGCTGGTATCTATGTAGGTATTCCTCACTTCAGAATTTTCGTTGACGACGATAACGAGAAGATGGAGCTTCCCGAAGGTATCGTATTCGAGATGGCTTGCGACCCCGTTGCATACGGCAAAGCAGTTGCTGATTTAGCAGCAGAAGCTCTCGACGGCAAGAAGGGCTCTTTCGCTCTTACCCAGAACACCAAGAACACCACTGAGAACGCAGCTACCGCTTCCTTCATCGAAGAGTGGGGCAAGATCACTGATCACGACGTAAGCGGCATCAAGCTCCTCGACGTTGTTCTCGAAGGCGGCGAAGTTGAGTCTGCTACTACCATTAACCTCGGTATCATCCAGGCTAACAAGGACATCGTTGGTGCTTTCGGTACCACCGGTAACTCTCCTGTAACTTGGGCTGACGCAGCTACCAAGGCTGGTTATGCTGACGGAGATCTCTGGCTCGCTGGTATGGACGCTACAACCGCTAACATCGAGTACCTCGAAGCTGGCAAAGTTCAGGTTATCGTAGCTCAGCCTCTCGTTCCCGAAGCAGCTAAGACCGCTGAGTACATGGATAAACTCTTCAGAGGCGAGACCGTTCCTACATGGACCGACCTCAAGGCTGGTATCGTTACCATGACTTCTACTGGTGAAGATTCTCTCGACACTTGGAAGGGTTATGCTAAGGAAGTTGAAGAGTACTTCGGTGCTTAATCACTAAACAGTACAAAAAAGATTATTAATTAATCGAATTAGGGGCTTGTTTCCGCTTGGTAACAAGCCCTTTTTTCGAAGAATCACCGCCGCATAACAGGTGCGGCAGGGCGCTTTTGCGCATTTATTGGGAAGGATGTGAATTTGGAACAATGGCAGAATACATGCTTGAAGCAATTAATATTACTAAAAAATTCCCCGGTGTAATTGCTAATGACAATGTATGCTTAAACGTTAAAAAGGGTGAAATTTTAGGCCTTATCGGTGAAAACGGCGCAGGAAAATCCACAATACTTAAGGTGTTAAACGGAATTTACCCCGCAGGAACCTATGAGGGAACCATTAAAATAGAGGGACAGGAAATAAAACCCATGAATTCCAACGACGCTATGGCGGCGGGAATAGGTTTCGTTCCTCAGGAAATCAACGTTTTAAAGAATTTCAGCGTAGCTGAAAATATCTACATGTCGGATCTTAAGCTTAATAAGGTCGATTTCGAAGACGTAAAGAAAAAAAAGGATAAGAAAGGTCCGTTTGTTAACTTTAAAGAAATGTACAGAGTAACTGCTGAGCTTCTTGAGAAAAACAAGATAAATCTTGACCCCAGGGCAGACGTAAGAAAGCTCTCCATCGGTCAGCAGCAGATGCTCATGATTGCGCGTGCGCTTGCGAGCAATCCGAAGATACTCATTTTAGACGAGCCTACAACCTCACTTTCAAACGCTGACGTTGAGAGCCTTTTTGAGGTTGTTAACCACTTAAAGAGCTTAGGTACTTCCGTTATATTCGTTACGCATAAGATGGAA
Source organism: uncultured Christensenellaceae bacterium (assembly GCA_934438035.1). Lineage (GTDB taxonomy): Bacteria > Bacillota > Clostridia > Christensenellales > Christensenellaceae > HGM11616. The sequence goes on along the minus strand of CAKSBK010000050.1, from coordinate 5,354 downwards.
GAAATTCTTAAGCTTACCGACAGAGTATCTATTTTAAGAGACGGTAAATACATCAGCACTTTCGAAAGAGAGAATTACGACGCAAACGCTATCATCGCAGATATGATAGGTCGTCAGCTCACTAACCTCTATCCCGAGAGACATGTTGAGATCGGCGATGTCGTATTTAAGGCTGAGAATGTTACCATCGAACATCCTTATATTGCAAACAGAAACCTTGTTGAGGACGTTTCCTTCGAGGTAAGAGCGGGTGAGGTTTTAGGACTCTCCGGTCTTGTCGGCGCGGGTCGTTCCGAAGTTTGTATGGGTATTTACGGAGTTACTAAGATTAAGTCCGGTAAACTCTATATGAACGGCAAGGAAATTAAAATAAACAGCACGGCAGACGCTGTCGCTAACGGAATCGGTCTTGTTTCCGAGGACAGAAAGAAGTACGGCTTAAACTTCGTTTGGGATATCGCAAATAACATCGGTATTTCCAACCTTAACGCTGTTTCCTCCGGTCCTATCGTTCACGGCAAGAAGATGTCTACAAGAATCATGAAGTACTTTGACGCTATGTCCGTTAAGGCCAACAATCCGAGAGTTAACGTTGGAACGCTCTCCGGCGGTAACCAGCAGAAGGTAGTTATCGGTCGTACACTTAACGCAGAGCCCAAGCTCCTCATATTAGATGAGCCTACAAAGGGTATAGACGTTGGTTCAAAGAACGAGATTTACCAGATAATCAACGAATTGGCGGCAGAGGGTATTGCTATCATAATGATTTCCTCTGAGCTTCCTGAGCTTATGGCAATGTCAGACAGATACATCGTCATGGCTGAAGGTCGTGTAGCAGGCGAGCTTTCTAAGGGCGATGCTTCCACGGCTAAGATCATGGAGCTTGCCGTTAAGACCTTTAAGCAGGTTTAATGGTGGGAAGGAGAAGTGAAATATGGAAAAACAAGCTAACAAGAAGAAGGAAAGCCTTCTTACAAAAATATTATTAAAGCCCGAGGTCGGTATCCTCATACCGATAATCATTCTTGTTATCGCAGGTATGATTGTTGAGCCTAAGGTTTTGAAAGGTTGGGACAGTTACCTCTGCCAGATTCTTTCCAACATGGCGCCTATAGGTTTCTGTGCATTCGCTGAAATGTTTATCATAATGGTAGGCGAAATCGACCTTTCGGTTGGTACCGCTTCCACGCTCGCAGGCTGTGTTGCAGGCTATGCGGCTTATTACTGGGGCTGGGGCTTCTGGGCAGTTGTTGCAACGTGTCTTATAGTCGGCGCTCTTGTAGGTCTTTTAAACGGACTTCTCTCTGCAAAGCTCGGTCTTATTTCTTGGATAACGACTCTTGCTACTCAGTTCGTATGCTCAGGTCTTGCACAGACTATAACGAACGGCGTTCCGCTTGCTATTAAATATGAAGACTTTGATTACAGCGGTTTTGCTTCCGGATATCCTATTGACGTTGACCTCGGATTCATGAAGCTCAAGCTTACGTGGTGGTTCTTCGTAGTTCTTGCTGCAACGCTTATCTTCAGCTTTATCGTTTATAAGACAAAGTTTGGTTATCGCTTAAGAGCGGTAGGCGGAAATAAAGAGGCTGCATTACTTGCAGGTATCAACGTTTCCAACGTTAAGTTAATCACCTTTATTCTCGCCGGCTTTATTACATCTATCGGCGGCCTTGCGGATATCTTAAAGGCGGGCTCTGCTAACTGGACGAATGGTCAGGGCCGTGAATTCAGAGCAATCACCTGCTGTGCAATCGGCGGTATAGCTATGTCGGGCGGCGCAGGCTCTGTTTACGGAATCGGTCTTGGTATTATAATGTTCCACTTAGTACAGCAGCTCCTTCAGATTGCCGGTCCTGCTGTCGGCATCGATACTAACAGACAGCTGATATTCATGGGTGCCATCCTTATCATAGCCGTTATCTTGGACACCATGCGTGCAAAGATTAAGGCTAAGATGGCCGTTAAATAATGGCGGAAGGAGAATTTTAAAATGCAGGAACAAGCTAAAAAGAAAAGCAATTCAAATATATTCAAAAGAATTATAGGTTCTGATGAATTCAGCGTAACGGTACCGCTTATTGTACTTATAGCGGTAATGGGTCTTATATATCTATTCAGACCTCATACATGGTTTGGCGGCGAAAACTTTGCTGCAATTTTAACGCAGTTCCCCTACATAGGAATTTGCTCAATGGCGGCGGCTTTCCCGCTTATGGTAGGCAACGTTGATATTTCTACCGGACGTCTTGTAGGTCTCGGAGTTATGATTACCTCTGCAGGTGTAGCTACTTGGGGTCTTCCCACATGGCTCGCAGCAATCGTAGCAATACTTCTTACCTCTGTTTTCGGAATTATTAACGGCTTGCTCGTAGTAAAATTAAACGTACCTGACTTCGTAGCTACGATGGGTACTCTGTATATCTCGGGCGGTACCCGTTACCTCCTGTTTACAGGTATAGAGCTTTCTATGACGAAGGTTGAATCCGCTCAGTCTACTCTTAAGTTCTTTGAGGATACAAACAGAATATTAGGTCTTCCTATTAACTTCTGGATAGCGGTTGTAATTTTCGTTATAGCGTATGTGGTTATGAAGAAGACTACTTTCGGAAGAAAGCTTCTCGCAGTAGGCGACAACCGCGAGGTTGCTGCTCTTGCAGGTATCAATGTAACAAAATACAGACTTATCGCATACTATATCTGCGCATTCCTTTGCGGTGTTGTCGGCGTAATCTTCGCATTCAACGCAAAGATCGGAAGACCCTCTACCGGTGACGGTTGGGAGTTCAGAGCAATCGCAGCTTGTGTAGTCGGCGGAACATCTCTTGCCGGCGGTAAGTGCTCTCCCTTGTCAGTATTCATCGGCTGCTTCCTTGTTATGGCAGTTGAGAATGCACTTCTGTTCTTCCCCGATGTCATTCCCTCTACATTACAGATGTCTGTTCGCGGCGTTATAATGGCTGCAGCAGTTCTTTGGGATATGGCAAGACAGAATAAAAAGATCAAGGCTTAATCAATCTAATAACTTATATTCTTCCCAAAAGACCGTAGGGCAGTTTTCGCTGCTCTGCGGTTTTTTATTATACATATAATTAATGTATCTAAATATTGTGCATATGATTAAACATAATATAATATAAAAACATCATAATTACAGACATTTATTAAGAAATAATACTATGATATATTATAAATGTTAAAGTATTATTGCGGCTATGTTGTTAAATGGTCGTTAAAAAGAATAGTGGAGGAAAATATGAGAAAAAGGCAGATAGTTTCGCTCGTTTTGGCAATTTTAATGTGCTTTTGCATGATTAATGTTGCTTCTGCACAGGAAAAAAACTCTGTAGAGGGATTTACTCTCGGACCGAATTACAGCATTACAAAAAACAACGTACATTCGGGCAGCTACGCAATTAAGCATGAGAATGCGGGTAGTGTAACAAGAACAGAAGAAATTAATCTTGATAAAGACGCAAAATACAGAATATCGGTATTTGTTTACAGAGATGATTCCGCCGCAGCTTCAATAAGCATAGGCAGCTTGAACGCAGAGTCAAAAAAAGCGGGCGAATGGGAAGAATTATCGTTTGATTACACAGCCTCCGACGCGGCGGTTTCAATTGAACTTTTTGCCGAGGGCAACGTTATATTTGATGATTTAAAAGTTATACCCTATAACGGACTTGCGGATAATCTCGTTAAAAACGGAAATTTTGCGAAGGGGACCGAAAACTGGTCCGCAAACGGAACCGCTCCGTTTGTGGGAGGGGCAGGTCTTCTTATTGCGAACAATTTACATGATTTCAGATATAACGGCGGAGTAGACGTTGAGCCTGATTCATGGTATTTGGTATCTGCGGATTTCTTTTCCAATACAAACGGAGTAAGGCCGTGGCTGTATCTTGATATGGCGAATACCGCAAACGAGGTTACGCTGAGAGTAACAAGGCAGAGTGACACGGAATGGCAGACCGTAAGCGCATTATGGTATAGCGGCAGCAACACGAATACGCCGTTGAGGCTTGTTGCGGATTACAATCTTGACCGAGTTAACGGAGGTCTTCTTCCTTTTAGCTGCACCATGCCTTATGTAACCAATGTAAGCATGAAGAAAGTTAACACACAGGCTTCCTTGGTAGGAAATATGTGGAATTTAGATTCAAACGGGGATTTATCCACAGAGCATTCGTTAACGGGAAAAGCGGTTAAGCTTACAGATTCCTCGAGCGCATATGCGAACGGAGGAAACATAATTAAAGTTAAAAAGAATACCAATTACGTCATAAGCGCATACAGCTTCTGCGAGAAAGACAACACAAACGTAGATTCTTCGGTTATTTTGGAAGATACGACGGGAAATGCACTTGTAACGCTTAAGGGAACCATGTATAACCAGGCGGCCGCAAAGGACGCTTCAAAATATGCGGGCTCTTTAAGCATGGATATCGACTGGGAATATTTGGGAACAGTTTGGAACAGCGGAGATACAGAAGAAGTAAAAATACATGTAAGATCTCAGGGAACCGGCAACAGCTATTATTATGACAGTATTTCTCTTGTTGAGTTTGCGGGCGACGAGCTCGGAGCAAACATTTTTGAAAACGGCAACATGGAGAAGTGTCATTTAGACATTACTTCTCCCGAAGTTGAAAAGGGCGAAGATTTAACAAACATAATAAAAAGCGGCAAAGAATACAGCTTTATGAATTGCGACACCGGAAGAACAATAATGCTTGGCAAAGCGGATGAGTTTGTTGTTGAAAAGGACGGCGCAGATAAAAATATATATGTAATTAAGGATGCACAGACGGGAAAATATATAGATCTTTCACAAGCTTCTCCCCTGCTGAGCGAAGAAAAAATAAGCTATCTAATATATAAATCCGAATATGACAGATATCAGATCGTTTTAAACGGAAACTATGCGATTTATGATACGGACGAACAAACGGGCGTTAACGCTGTGCTTGCAAAGACGGAAAGAAGCGCAAACCCCGGAGAGATGAACGTTAACACCGGCTGGTATCTTACTCTTAAAGGGGATTTAAGACCTCTTAAGGTTATGCCTTTGGGTGATTCGATAACTTACGGAGTTGACGACGACATAGACGCGTCTCTTCCCAGAGTAGGCTACAGGAAAATACTTTCGGAAGAGCTTATGGATTATTTCGGTAGAGTAGTACTTGTCGGAGATAAAAAGACGGAGACGGGAATATATGTCGGCAGCGGTCAAAGCGCATATGAAACGTCGCTTAAAGATAAAATGCTGCTAAGACACGCCGGAAGACCCGGCTGGACTATAAACGGTTCGCCATATTCCGCTAACCCCGGACTTGACGGAGTTATAG
>CAKSBK010000049.1 GCA_934438035.1 uncultured Christensenellaceae bacterium | reverse complement strand
CTTGTATATCCTCGCCGTTAACCTTCCATTCTATAACGTCGTTAAGCTCGCCGTCTCCCGTAATGCCGGAAATTTTACCTTATATTTAACCGCAAGGTTTCCGTCGTTTTTAATGAAAAGCACGGAAGCTCATATGTGCAGCCCGGCTCCCAATAAATTTCCGTTCAGCCGTCCGCCGCAACAAAATTGAGCGTTTTTCCCTCGGCAAATTGATTCCACGTCCGCAATTATTTTTCATTACCGCCGGAGCGTTGTTTTTCAAGCTCATTTTTTATTTTTGCAAGCTCTATCAAGAGCCTCTTTGCCTCGCTTCGTTCTTCCTCAAGCTTTTTGCGCTCCGCGTCGATTTCCGACTGCTGCTCCCTTTTATATTGTCTAAACAGCCTTACGCAATGTATTCCCTCAATTATAATAAGGAGCATAAAAGGCATAAGTATACATATTATATATCCGGGAGTAGTCTTTAAGAAGTTGAAAAAAGCGCCTATTTTAGGAATGCTTCCCGAATATTTTCCCACAACATATGGATATGTAACTATATTTTCGTCATCGGTGTCAGTCGATGTTCCGTATGTCACAAACCCCGGTTCTCCGTTTTCCGCAGTTGTGAGCCTGCGTATTTTATGCGTTACAATCTGCCCGTAATTTTCGCTGTTTTGTGAAGTATACGAAATAATATCGCCTTCTTTTAAAGTAGACGGGTCAACCTCCTTTGCCAAAACAAGATCTCCTGCGCTGAAATCCGTCTTAGACATAGAATCGGATAGCACGATAAACGCCTTATATCCGAAAAGGCTTCTATCCGCCTTATCAAAAGTAAGTACTGAAATCACTGTGAAAATCATCATAAATACAGCTACGGCAACCAACATCCAAACTGCAATATTCCTGATTATTTTTAACGCTTTCATATAGTTATCTCCTAATACTATTGCCGCTATAAAGCTTAATCAAACTGCTTTTCCGGGTTGTTTTTAGTTTGAACGGCAACTGCGCTTACAGTAAACGATAGTTCCTGTGACTGTGCGTCGTTTCCCTTTTCTTTTGGAAAATAGAAATATATCGAAAGATCTTTACGTTCATTTTCCATAAGCTCTTCGGCAAAATCAACATCTTTCCTGTTAAGCTCTTCTGCAGTTCCCGAGCAGAGAATTTTGTCATTATCCTTAATTGTTATTAAAAGATCGTCGGCAAGATCTCCCGTAACGTCTTCAAGATAAAGCTTATAATAAACGCTGACGGTGCTTTCGTTTTCTATAAAGAAATCTTTTTTTACCGTCATTCCGGGCTCAAAAGTAAACTCGTTTTCTCTTATTACGGGCTGCCCGTCATTAAGGTTTATTTTCACCGTACCGGTAGCAAAACGATTGTTTTCAACCACGACGGAGGCATATATTAAAGCGAATGTTGTTGCGGCAAGGCAAAGGGCAAGCAATACTAATATGATTATACTTGTTTTAAGCCGCTTTGAGGTTTTTAAATCAGCCATTATCCCGTCTCCTGCGTTTTAATAACGCTATAATAATAATCACCGCCGCTAAAGAAAGAACGACAACAATAATCCAGGGCAGCAAGCTTAGTACATCGCCTGTTTTCGGGAAAGGCCCGAGATTTTCCTTTTCCTCAACCCACCATTTAAAATCTGCGGCAAGCTCTTTATTTTGGAACTCGTTTCCGAGCGAAGTATCAATATAAACCGTAATTTGATATTGAAGAACCTGCGTTGTGCTTTTTTCGGACTTAAGAGCGCAAAGAACATCGGGCATATCTTTCATAAGCCCGTCGTAAAGCGTTTCTCCGGTTGAAAGCAAAACCACTTTCATTTTAAGCGCCTCCGCAAGCTTTTCGTATCCGTCTTTTACATCCGCTTTAAAATGAACGGTAACGGCGCCGCCGTAAGATACGCTTACCGCATATTTGTTAGAAACGCTGTCCCCGGGAAACATATTCTCCGCCTTAAAAGGAACGTTGTCTTGGGAATTAAAATAATATAATTCAATATCCGCACGCTCTTTATTTTTAGCGCCGGATGCTTTTTTCCCAATGCTTTTCTTTTCACGCAAAACGGCTTTAACCCCCGAGCTTTGCGAGGTAATGTAATTGTCTTTTAAAGAAGCCGTAGCAGAAACGCCGAGCGTACCGTTATATATAAACACTGCCGCAAGAGCAGTTAAACACAGAGCGGTAAGCACCGCCAAAATAATTATGGCCGTTTTAACCTTTCTTTTAGGCATCATAAACCCAAAACCTCCGTTTAATTCTATAAAATAAACAAGACCGATTCAGCAAAACCGGTCAAAAAGCAACTTTTTCAGTCGATATTAAACCGGCTATCATAGCAATCGCCTTAGACCCTATGGCTTTGCGCCCCGCCCTTTCGAACGGTTTACAGAAAATATAAGCACAAAACATGCGGCGCCGCGCAAATTCATCCGCACATTATTCTCGCTTTCATTATATTTTTATCACAGTCTCGCATAAATTTCAAGACGAATCTATGTAATTATTGTGATCTTAAAGCTATTTTGCGGTAAAAAACAAAACGTCGCCAACTCTTATTTATTCTATGATTTTCTTCATAAAATATAAAAGGAAGAGACGATTAAAATCTCTTCCTTAAAAAGACCGCTAATTACAGAAATAAAGGTGCGAAAACAAGCGCAACAATGCTCATAAGCTTAATCAATATATTAAGCGAAGGGCCGGCGGTATCTTTAAACGGATCTCCTACCGTATCGCCTATAACCGCAGCTTTATGGGCGTCAGAGCCCTTTCCGCCGTGATGACCCTCTTCAATGTACTTTTTGGCATTGTCCCATGCGCCGCCGGCATTAGACATCATTATCGCCATAAGCACACCCGTTACGGTTGCGCCGCACAGAAGACCGGCAAGCGCCTCTAACGACCATAAGCCCACAAGTATCGGAGCGACTATGGCAATAATAGAAGGAATTATCATTTCTTTAATCGCCGCTTTTGTTGAAATGTCAACGCATCTCTTGTAATCGGGTTTTTCCGTTCCTTTCATTATTCCCGGCTTGTTTCTGAACTGGCTTCTTACTTCCTCAATCATCTCATACGCCGCTTTTGAAACGGAGTCTATAGTCATTGCGGAGAAGAGGAAAACGAGCATTCCTCCTATAAGAAGACCCGCAATTACGTTTGAATTGACAAGATCAACCACAGAGAGGTTTACCGCCTGAGTATATGCCGTAAACAGAGCAAGAGCCGTAAGCGCGGCGGAGCCTATAGAGAAGCCCTTTCCTATCGCCGCAGTAGTGTTTCCGACGGCGTCGAGATGATCCGTAATATTTCTTACGTCTTCTCCCGCTCCGGACATTTCCGCAATACCACCCGCATTATCCGCAATAGGACCGTAAGCGTCAACGGAAATTGTAATTCCTACGGTTGAGAGCATACCCAACGCCGCAAGAACGACTCCGAAAAAGCCGCTTGCTGCGTCTCCTCCAACTTTTTTACCTATTATAAAAGAAACTATTATCGCGGCGGCAATGGTGATTATAGGAAGCGCCGTAGATTTTAAACCTATAGCATATCCCGAAAGAACCGTTGTTGCCGAACCCGTTTCGGAAGACTCCGCAATTTTCTTTACGCTCTTAAAATCACCTGAGGTATAGAGCTCCGTGAAGAACCCGAGCAAAACTCCCGCAACAATTCCGCAAAGTATGGAAATAAAGAAGTACAGATTTCCGAAAAGCGTAAGCGAAAGCGCAACGCTTGAGCCCGCAAGCAGTACTGCCGATATATACGTTCCCGTATTAAGAACATTCTGGACTTTTTTCGCCTTAATAAAACGAACTATTATTACGCCTATAAGCGAAGCCGCAATTCCGCAGGCAACAACCGCAAGAACGAGATTTATCGCACTATCGCGCAAATTATCCGCCATTGCCATTGCAAGAACTATTGCGGAAACGATACATCCGACATAAGATTCAAAGAGGTCTGCGCCCATTCCCGCAACGTCGCCTACGTTGTCTCCAACATTATCCGCAATAACGGCAGGGTTTCTCGGGTCGTCTTCGGGAATGCCCGCCTCAACCTTACCGACAAGGTCTGCGCCCACGTCTGCAGCCTTTGTGTATATGCCGCCGCCGACTCTGCAAAACAGCGCTATAGAGGAAGCTCCGAGGGAAAAACCGGTAAGCACGGTAGTATCTTTAGTAATGTAATAAACTATGGCAACGCCCGCAGCTCCTAAAGAAACAACCATAAGGCCCATTATTGCTCCGCCTGAAAAAGCGACTTTAAAAGCGGCGGAAAGACCCTTTTTAGCTTCGGAAGCCGTGCGCACATTGCTCATTACAGCGCTTCTCATACCTACATAACCCGCAAGTATTGAGAGGATTGCGCCGAAAATAAAGCAAAGCGACATTATCCAATTAAAACAAAATAAAAGCACGACAGCCATTACCACGAGGAAAATAGCTATTACTTTATATTGTCTTGTTAAATATGCCATTGCGCCTGTTTTTATAAATCCGGCAATTTCAGACATTTTTTCGTCTTCAACATGTATTTTTTTAATGCTGAACTGCAAATACAGCGTGAGCAGTATTCCCACCGCACACACAACAACTACAATCAAAGGTACTGACATTGTTTTCTTTGACTCCTTATTTTTGAATATAAAATAATTATACTATGTTTTTTACAAATTTCAACCATTTGTATACAAGTTTTTCGTTAAATCGTATAATTTTTGTGTTAATTATGAAACATTTGTCATTCAAATATTCATATACCCTGATTGATTTTGTTTTTCCCGCTTGTTATAATCAAATAAAAGGAGTATATATGAGAAAATCTGTTTTAATTACCGGAGCGTCGGGCGGCATAGGCGCCGCAGCCGCAAAAGCGTTTGCGCTTAAGGGCTACGACATACTTATACATTATAATAATTCGCAGGAAAACGCACAAAAGCTTTATAATTTGTTAACCGAAAACGGAGTAAATTGCGAAACTCTAAAGGCGGATCTAACAAAAGACAGCGAGATAGAAGCATTAGCGAATAAGGCTGTAGAATTTAATATAGACGTCCTTATTAATAACGCAGGCGCTTGCGACACAACCCTGCTTTTAGATGAAACCGCAAGTCAAATAGATCGCGTTATAGCGGAAAATTTAACGGGAGCAATTAAGCTTACAGCGCTTTTGACCCCCCATTTCATCTCTAAAAAAAGCGGCGCTATTATTAACGTATCGTCAATTTGGGGCGAAACCGGCGGCGCTTGCGAAAGCGTATATTCCGCCGCAAAGGCAGGACTTATCGGCTTTACAAAAGCGCTTGCAAAAGAGCTCGGTCCGTCCGGAATACGCGTTAACTGCGTTTCCCCCGGAGTAATAAACACTCCCATGCTAAACGAGCATACCGAACAGACAAAAACACAGCTTAAGGAAAACACCCCGCTTTTAAGGTTGGGAGAACCCGCAGACATAGCGAACGCTCTTATATTTTTGGCGTCCCCCGCCGCCGATTTCATAACAGGCGAAATATTAAGAATTAACGGAGGATTTTTAACATAAGTTCACACAACGTTCACTTTAACAATCTATACTAATATCAAACACAAGGTAATTACGCATTCAATATGTGTTATTACAGGGGCGGCTGTATTGATTCTTTTTTTACTTTCCCCACTATTTTTTGATTCACAGGCAGTCGCCTCTTTTTATGTCTTTTTTACCGAATTTTTACCATATAAAATAAAATTTTTATATATCGCCGCTTAATTTTAAGCGGTTTGGGCGTAAAAAAAGCGGCGCATATGCGCCGCGCAGAACCGCTTTATTTTTCTTCGCCTTTAAGCATTCTCGATAATGTTAAAACGGCGTTTTCGGCGTCTTCCCCCGACGCTGCGACATAAAACTTATCGCCCGTCTTAAGCCCTAAAGACAGAACGCCCATTATACTCTTAGCGTTAACCTTTTTGTTTCCGCACTCTATAAGCAGCTGGGAACTGTATCTGCCCGCAACTTGAACAAAGCTGGCTGCATTTCTGGATTTGAGGCCGCCCGGAAGCTCAACCACCATCTCCTTGTAGATCATTATATTTTTCCTCCTTTATCCGAAATCGCAAGCGCAATTTCGTTTAAACGCCTAAGTCTGTGATTAATGCCGGATTTTGTCGTATTGCCGGCAAGCTCGGCAAGCTCGGCAAGCGTCGCTTCGGGATATTCTATCCTCAAAGCCGCAGTATCCCGCAAATTCTTAGGCAAACCTTCAAGACCAACGGTCCTAATAATCTTGTTTATATTTAATATAGACTCCTGCGCGCTGTTTATTGTTCTGTCCTGATTAGCCTGTTCAAAATTAACCTGCCTGTTAAGGTTGTTTTTTATTTCTTTATATACCTGAATAGACTCCAGCTCCAAAACGCCCCTATGCGCTCCGGTTATAGTCAAAAATGAAATTATACTTTCCGTCTGTTTTAAGTATACCACATGATACAATTTGCGTAAAGTTTTTTTAACATTGAGGCCCATGAAGCTCATAAGCCCTTCTAATATATCGGCAATATTTTCCCTTGCGGCAACTATTTCAAGATGTTTTTCCTTTTTAGGATCGCTTATGCTTCCCGCTCCCAAAAAAGCGCCTCTTAAAAACGCCTCTCTGCAGCCTGAAGAAAATATAATATCTTTAAAGCGCTCTTTATCCACCTCAAGACCGTTACCGAACGTAAGCCCAAGGTCGGATAATAAGGTTATAACCGTTCCGCCCCCGTTAAGGCGGACTATATAAGTAGCGGTTTTTTTAAGCTGCGCGTCTTTTAAAAGAAGCTCGGGCTCTAAACCGTAAAGCGCTTTTATCATGGAAATGGTTCTTTTAACCACATCCATGCTCTCTGTATTAATATTCAGGCTTGCGCCGCCCATGCTTATGGTAAGAGTGGAATTTAAATAAATTATTCCCGCAAGCTCCGCTCTTTTGTGTTCCTCTTTCGAAACTGAAACTCCCGCGAGCTCTTTTTTTATTTCAGAAGAAAACGACATTACTGCTGCCCCGAAAATCTCAGCTCAACAGACTTTTCTTCAAGATTCAAGTCTCTATGCTCTATGCTTGCCCTTAATTTCTCCTCTTCCAATCTCCTGAAGAGTTCTTCTCCCATGGCGACGCTTCTGTGCATT
>CAKSBK010000048.1 GCA_934438035.1 uncultured Christensenellaceae bacterium | reverse complement strand
ATATTTCTTTGTTATATCGCGAACTGTGAAGAAATTACCCAAAGACTTGCTCATCTTCTGATTGTTTATATTTATATATCCGTTATGCATCCAGTAATTTGCAAACGTCTTTCCCGTAGCTCCCTCTGACTGCGCAATTTCGTTTTCATGATGCGGGAATTTTAAATCCATACCGCCGCCGTGAATGTCAAAAGTATCTCCGAGATACTTTTGGCTCATTGCGGAGCATTCTATATGCCAGCCGGGGCGTCCCTCAGAAAAAGGACTTTCCCAATAAGGCTCTCCCTCTTTTTTTGCTTTCCAAAGAGCAAAATCCATGGGGTTCTTCTTAAGCTCCGTTGCGTCAAGGCGTTTTTCCTTTCTTGCGTCAAAGCCCGCCCCCATGTTCAATTCTTCAAGGTTCTGACCGGAAAGCTTGCCGTAATCCTTAAACTTTGAAACGTCGTAATAAACGTCTCCGTTTTGCGCAACATAAGCGTATCCCTTATCTATAAGTCTCTGGATAAGGTTAATTATCTCTTTCATATGCTCCGTCGCTCTCGGGTGAACTGTTGCCGGTTTAATGTTAAGCCCCCTTGCGTCCGTAAAATACTCGTTAATAAAATGATCCGCAAGCTCTCCTACGGTAATCCCCTCTCGGTTCGCTTCGTTAATCATTTTATCGTCAATATCCGTAAAGTTTTGAACGAACGTCACCTTATATCCTCTGTATTCAAGATATCTTCTGAGAGTATCAAAAACTATAAACGGGCGTGCGTTGCCTATATGAAAGTAGTTATAAACCGTAGGGCCGCATGCGTAAATCTTCGCCTCTCCCTCTTTAATCGGCTTAAACTCCTCTTTTTTTCTAGTCATAGAATTATATATTTTCAAAACAATACCTCCGTATTTGCTGCAATCTCACCTTTATATTATATGATGTATAAAAAACAAAGTCAATAAAAAGGGGGCGTCTTCTCCCCCTTTGGTTTTTTACCGTATCAAGCTTTTTAGAGTATCATAACAAAAGTGCCTATTACTATTATAATTCCGCCGATTATCGTCTTTGCGGAAGGAGTTTCTCTTAAAAACACAAAAGCGAGTATCATCGTAATTACAACGCTCAGTTTGTCTATAGGCACTACCTTTGAAACGTCGCCCTTTTGCAGCGCATAAAAATAGCAAAGCCAAGAAAGCCCCGTGCATACGCCCGATAAAATCAAAAACAGCCAGCTTTTCGAGGAAATATCCGCTATTCCTCCCTGTTTTCCCGTAATGAACACAACCGCCCAAGCCATAACGAGCACCACCGCCGTCCTTATGGCAGTGGCAAGATTTGAATTAACGTCTTCTATTCCTACCTTTGCAAGAATAGATGTAAGCGCCGCAAAAAATGCCGAAAGCAGCGCGAAAACGAGCCACATATGCTTTCTCACCTTATTTTCCTTAGTTCGAAATTTAAATAGTCGCACGAAGTAAGAATATAATCCGTTCCGTCTATGTTAACGTCCGAATAATCCGCACGTTTAAAAGCCTCTCCGTGTATATGCCCATAAATTGCGGTCTTTACTCCGTAAGAAGAAATAAGGGAGGTAAACTCGCTTCTCTTTTTGTTTCCCGTATACGGAGGATAGTGAGTCATTACTATTATCGGCTTTCCCGTTTTCTTTGCGCAGTCAAGCGAAAGCTTAAGCCGCCCGAGCTCTCTTTTATAAAGCTTTTCATCGTCAGCTTTAAAGCTTTTATCCTCCGGATCTATCCAGCCCCGTGATCCCGCTACGCAAAAATCCTCGCCGTCGTAACAGTCGTTCTGAATAAAATACGTACCGTTAAAAAGCATAGAGCGCGTTTTAACAAGCGAATTATGCCAATAATCATGATTGCCCTTTATCATAACCTTTTTCCCCGGCATGCTGCATATAAGCTCAATATCCGGCTTTGCGTCCCTTTCATTCATCGCCCAGCTTATATCACCCGCAATAAGCACAGTATCTTGCTGTTTAACAAGGCTTTTCCAGCTTTCACTTATTTTGCTCCAATGGTTTTTCCAGTTATCGCCGAAAATCTCCATGGGCTTGGGGTTAACGGTCGATAAATGCGTGTCGGAAACTGCAAAAATACTCATTCGGGATTCTCCTCTAAATATTCTTCCATTATTTCCAACAGCTGCTCTTTTCCTGTTCCGTCATTTGAAATCGCAACTGATTTATAGGAAAAAGACGTCGGACAGTCTCTTCTTAAGCGCTTAAGCTCCGTAGGCCGCTTGGATTTAGCGATTTTATCCGCCTTTGTTGCGCAAATCATATACGGCATTGCGTAATATTCCACATACCTTAACATATTGACGTCGTCGGCAGTGGGCTTATGCCTTATATCCATTAATATTATAACGAGCTTTAAGTTTTTCACACTTTCAAAATAACCCGTCATCATTTCGTCCCATGAATCCTTTTCCGCCTTGGAAACTCTCGCAAACCCATAGCCCGGAAGATCGACAAGGTAAAAGCTCTTATTTATGAGAAAGTAGTTTATAAGCCTCGTCTTTCCCGGCTGTTTTGAAACTCTCGCAAGCTTTGAATTTCTCATAAGCATGTTAATAAGAGAGGATTTCCCGACGTTTGACTTTCCCACTACGGCAATTTCCGGCAGTTCCTCGTTAAAATAGTCTTTTTTGTTTTTTATGCTTTTGTAAAACTCTGCGTTTTTGATTATCATTTTATAAGCGCATTCCCCAAAACCTCGGAAATATCGGATACGGGTATAAAGTTAAGCTGCGACAATATCTCCTCGGGTATTTCTTCGGTATCTCTTAAATTATCTTTAGGTATTATTATATCTTTAATTCCCTCTCTTAACGCCGCCAAGGACTTTTCCTTAAGTCCTCCTATGGGAAGAACTTTGCCTCTTAAAGTAATTTCCCCCGTCATGGCGATGTCGCTTCTAACCATTTTTCCCGTAAAAGCGGAAACCATAGCCGTGGTAATCGTTATTCCCGCAGAGGGACCGTCCTTCGGAACCGCGCCCTCGGGAACATGCAGATGAATATCACTGTTTTTAAAGAAATCTGCGGCAATGCCCAGCTCCTCTCCTCTCGAGCGTATAAGCGAAAGCGCCGCTTTTGCGGATTCTTTCATAACGTCGCCCAAATTTCCCGTAAGCTCTAAAGCGCCCTGCCCCGGCATGGTGATAACCTCAACCGGCATAGTGCAGCCTCCTGCGCTTGTCCATGCAAGGCCTGTAACTACTCCCGTTTGAGGCTCTCTTGCAATTGCGCTTTCGTTATGCGCCGCAAGCCCCAAATATTTTTTTAGGCTTTTTTTTGTAACCGTTATCCTCTTTTTGCCGGAAAGATATTCCGCCGCAGCTTTTCTTATTACGGAAGCTATTCTTCTTTCCAGCGTTCTTACTCCGCTCTCCTGAGTGTAAGAATTAATTATTTCCTTAATCGCCTGCGCTTCAAAGCGAACTATACCCGAATTAAGCCCGTACTTTTCAAGCTGCTTGGGAATGATATGCTTCTTTGCAATATTAAGCTTTTCGTATTCGGTATACCCCGAAAGCTCGATTATCTCCATTCTGTCATAAAGCGGCGCAGGTATTGAAGAAGCGTCGTTCGCCGTTGTTATAAACATAACCGCAGATAAATCAAACTCTATATCAAGGTAATTATCCGCAAAGGTGGAGTTAATTGAAGGATCCAAAACCTCCAGCATTGCCGAAGACGGGTCCCCTCTGAAATCATTTGACATCTTATCGATTTCGTCGAGCAAAAACACGGGGTTCATGCTGCCCGCCTTTTTTATGTTTGAAACTATTCTTCCGGGAATTGCGCCGACATACGTCCGTCTGTGCCCTCTTATTTCCGCCTCGTCATGCACGCCGCCCAAGCTCATTCTCACAAATTTTCTGTTAAGCGCGCGCGCAATGCTGTGCGCAACCGAAGTCTTTCCCACTCCGGGAGGGCCTACAAGACATATTACGTTTCCCTCTTTCATATCCGGTTTAAGCTGCTTTACCGCAAGAAACTCTATTATTCTGTCTTTTACCTTTTCCATTCCGAAGTGGTCTTTATCAAGAATCCTTCTTGCATGAGAAAGGTCTAAATCGTCCTGCGTATATACTCCGAACGGAAGAGATGTAACCGTCTCAAGATACGTCCTTGAAACGCTGTGGTCGGGCATGGTGGGAGATAGCCTCTTAAACCTCGCAACCTCTCTTAAAAGCTTTTGCTTTGTTTCCTCTTTTACGTCAAGCGCCTTAACTTTCTGTTCGAAAACGCCCGCTTCGTCCGCCTCGTCTCCCTCGCCGAGAGTGTTTTGAATAGCTCTCATCTGCTCTCTTAAATATGCTTCCTTTTGCATTTTTTCGAGCTGTCTTCTCGTTTTTTGGCTTATTTCTTCGGAGAGCTTCGATATGTTTATTTCTTCGTTTATATATTCGATGAGTCTTTTAAAGCGGTCTTCAACGTTTAGCTTTTCTAACATCTCCTGCTTTAATTCAACCCCTGAAACCATATTAAGCGCAACGGTATCCGCAAGCTTTTCCGGGCTTTCGATTTCCCTTAAAGCTATCACCGCCTCTTTGGGAACGTTTTTTGTTACCTCTCCGTATTTCTCGTAACCGTCAACAAGCACTCTCATATATGCCTTTGCGGTGTCGTCATAGGGCATATGCTGTTCAACCTGCGAAACCTCCGCATAATATGCGTCTTCATAAGACATATATATGAGCCTTGCGCGCGCAACGCCCTCTACCAACACACGCATAAGCTCGCCGTTATTTTGCCTTAAAACATGGCGCACTCTTGCAATAACTCCGATATCGTAAACATCCTTAACGCTCGGCTCTTCAACACGCATGTCCTTTTGAGACGCAAGAAAAATAAGTCTGTCTTTTTTCATCGCCTCGTCTACCGATCTCATAGACGCAGGCCGAGCCACTTCAAGATTTAAAACCGTATAAGGAAACGCAACGATGCCCCTTAAAGGAAGCATCGGCAGCGTAATAGTATTATCCATCAACATACCTCCAAAAGATGTGCTTTCGAAAGTATATTATACTATATTTTTTATATTCACACAAGACGAGTTAAAGCGGTCCTATATGTAAATAAATGAAGCTCTGAGCTATATTGTAAAAACCTCCTCCGGCAGCCTTACCGTACATGCCGAAAGCTCATACGCCGTTCTTTTTTCCGTCTTTTCCTCTGTCTTTTTTTCGTATTCTCTGCTTTGAAGTCTTCCTGCAATTGCCAGCTTTTCCCCCACGCTAAGCGTTGAACACAGCCTTGCGTTTCTTCCCCACGCTATCACGGGAATATAGTCCGATTTTGAAAAGCGCCTGTTTACGGCGATAAGCATATCTGTTATTTCTCTTCCGAAAGGCGTTACCCTGTATACCGGCGGCTTACATATATACCCCGTAAGCCTTGCGTCGTTTACGCATGACTTTTCCGCCGTTTCGCAGATTTCTCTTACAAAAGTACGTATTTCCAGCCTGTTTATTCCATCGACAACTCTGTTATAGCTTCTTATTTGTCCGCATATTTCCAAAGGTACTCCCGGTTTTATACACTCCCGCAGTCTTGAGGAAATAATACACGGCAGCACGTCGCACATTCCCGAAAGGCGTTCTACCGTAAAATCAAAGCCGTAAAAATCTTCTCCGTATACGCTGTGAGAATAATGCGGCCCCTCTTTTAAATAACCTGTTGCGGTAAAGCTGTTCGTAATTTCCTTTTCGTTCATGCGTTATCTCCCTCAAGCTTAGTAAGCGTTATACATTCATAATTCATATCGTAAAGTCCGTCTATAATTTCCGAAAGCGCATCGGCTGAATTCTTACAGTTGTTTTGCATAACTATAATGCTTCCGCCTTCTATTTTTGAAAGCACCCTGTCTTTTACGTTGTCTTTAGAGTCTCCTCGCCAGTCTTCCGAATCCGTACTCCAGCCGACAGGGATAAATCCCTCGTCGTTCAGCGCTTGCAAAACTGCGTCGTTCGCTTGCCCATAAGGAGGTCTTATCATATCCGTCTCGATTCCGAACTCAAGCTTTAAAAGCTCGCGAGCGCAAAGAGCGTCCTTTACGGCTTTATCTGCGCCTATTTCGTTATAATATTCATGGTTCATTGAATGGCTTATTATTTCATTGCCGCTGTTTATAATTTCTTTTACAAGCTCCGGGTTTTGCTCCGCCCAACGCCCCATGACGGCAAACGTGGCTTTTGCGCCCTTTTCCTGTAAAATTTTCAGAATATCGCGGGTGTAATCCTCACCGAACGCAGTGTCAAACGTAAGAGCAACCGCGTTTTTTTCGCCCTCTATCGTTTTCAAGCACAATCCGTTGTCGCTGAAAACGTCCGCGTCTTTGGTTACCGCCGAAACCGTGTATATCACGGCAGCTATAAAGGCAAGCGCAAAAAGCCCTGCCTTTATAAGCGTTTTTTTCTTCATAATAAAAACTCGCATATCCGCACCCCTTTACTTGTAGTAAATAGATACGAAATGCGAGCCCTAAATATTCTTATAAAATTAATGTTTGGGAACGGTAGCGTGTCCTAATTCCGAAAGAATTATTTCCTCAGCGCGCGTTGAATCCTCGCCTTTTACGGGTGAATACGTCGCCTGAGCGTCCGAGCTTACGTTTAGCGTACCTCCCGAATACCCCGCCTCGTTAAGCGCCGGCAAAACGGATTGTATCCACGTCGCCTTTAAGCACATATCTTCGGCGTTAGTAATCGCGCCCGTTTCCACCGTCATTCCCGAGTTTGTTTTAAGCTTTACAGATGAGGTGTTTAAAATATCTATAGAAGCAATTTCGCCCGTTAAATAATGCGCTGACAATTCCGACATTACCATGCAAAGCTTTTGCAGCTTTGCGGCATCATCCGTTCTTACGGTATATTTTAACGAATAATCCGTTACCGTAAGCCCCGTTACGGTAGGAACGCCGTTTATGCTGACGTCATGAGTTTCAACAACCGTTCCTTCGTCGTCTATAACGATATATCCGCCCTCCTGAAGCTCAAGCTGCGCCGCCGCAATCCTCTCTTTAACCTTTAACGTCAGGTTATCCGGCAGCGAAAAGCTTATAGCCTCGAGCTTTAAATGCGGATCCGCCTCTATGCCGTTTTTAACCTTTTCGGTATCAATTGAAAAATATCTGTCTCCCGCAGATATTCCGCTTGCAGCTATAATATCCTCAGAGCTGTAT
>CAKSBK010000047.1 GCA_934438035.1 uncultured Christensenellaceae bacterium | reverse complement strand
CCGCCGCAGAAACGGCGCTTGCGTATGTTCCCGACAGCTTTGAGGAAAGAGTGATTACAAGAAGCTCGTCCGCGCTTTTAAGCTCCTCGGAGAAGACCTCTTTAAAAGCGTGAGGATTTACTTGGCTCGTTTTAGGAAAAAAGTCCTGGGTGGTCAGCCTTTTATAAAATTCTTCTCTTGAAAGCTCAGTGCCGTCAAAAAATTCTCCGTCCGGAAAAGTTATTGACAGGGGAACGACGGTAAGCCCGTCTTTTTTTGCTTCTTCGACAGTGTAGTCGGAAGCGGAGTCTATAATAATTTTAATGCTCATATATTCTCCTTTCGATGATATAAATTGTAATAATAAAATATATAAATGCATTACGGCGAGATTATAACACATATTCCGGCAATATACAAAAAATATTTAAAATTGCTCCGCTGACAGAATAAATGTACGCATTGCGGCGAAAAATGTGCATAAATATAATGCTTTTGAGCGGTAGACACCCTTTTTTTTAAATGTTATAATTTAAAAAAAGGAGGAGTTTTATGCTTAAGGAATTTAAGGAGTTTATATCAAGAGGAAACGTAATAGACCTTGCAGTCGGCGTAATTATCGGCGGCGCGTTTACGGCGATAGTAAATTCGTTTGTAAACGATATCTTTATGCCTTTGATATCTCTCATAACGGGCGGACTTGATTTTAACGCTTGGAACATAGCTTTGGGTTCGGGAGAAAAGCCCCCAATGCTCAATTTAGGCTCTCTTGCTTCTGCGGTAATTAACTTTCTGCTCGTGGCGGTTGTGCTTTTCTTCATAATTAAGGCGATTAATGCATTGAGAAAGAAAAAAGAGAAGCCGGAAAAGCAAGCGCCCGCGACTACTAAAATATGCCCGTATTGCAAGAGCGAGATTTCTATAGAGGCGACCCGTTGCCCTCACTGCACTTCGATTTTACAAGAAAAATAACGCTTAAAAATACCGCCGCGTGGATAATTAAGAAAAATTAATAGGCGTCGGCGGTTTTTTACTGTTCTATTTTTAAAAAGTATGATATTATATAATACGTGCCGAGTAATAAGGCGCATTGCCTTTAAAGCATTAACCGGCGCGCGAAAGGAAACTGTGGCTTATGCCGATGAGTGAAGAACCTAAAAAAACAAAAAAAACCACAATTCTGCGATATGCGTATATTCTTTTAACAATAGTAATAATAGTTCTTATAGGAGCGCTCGATAAAAATTTTGCGGGTCTTGTAAAATCTCTTTCAGACTTCAGCTTAAAGTGGCTTATAATTTCCTGTATAGGAATTTTAATGTATTGGGTAACGGACGCATGGCTGTTAAAAGACATATCCTCTTATCTTTACGATGGTAAGTTCAGCTATTGGGACGCCCTTAAGGTCGGGCTTATAGGTCTTTATTATGGGGCACTTACTCCTTCCGCAACGGGCGGTCAGCCTATGCAGGTTATGTATATGAGAAGAGACAATATACATGCGGGCGCGGGAACGGGAATAGTCTGCGTAAAATTTGTTGCGTACGAGCTTTCGCTTTGCTTTATATATATCGTTCTTATGTGCTTAAAGGGCGGTTATTATTACTCCTATAATTCGCAGGTCTTTTGGCTTACTATTTTGGGCTTTGTAATAAATCTTGCGATAGTTCTTTTTATAGTAATAATAATGATTAATAAGGCGTTTATTCTGCGTACGGGGACAAAGTGGATCAACAAGCTTTCCGAAAAAAGTATTTTTAAGCGCAAAATAATCAAAGATAAGGAAAAATCGTTTGAGAGCTTTAACAGAACGGTAAGCGAATTTACTGACGTAATAATATATATCCGCAAAAACAAGCTTAGATTTTTAGGCTCGTTTATAATAAGCACTTTTAATTTGTTGCTGTTGTTCGCTATGATGTATTTTGTATATAAAACAATGGGGCTTTCACAGCACGGTATTGTAGATATACTCGCGTTAAACACGTTTATGTATATGGCGGTTTCACTCGTTCCCACTCCGGGAAGCGCGGGAGCCTCCGAGGGAGCGTTCTATCTCCTGTTTTCAGGAATATTTCCGGAAAGCATAATGTTTATAAGCATGCTTCTCTGGAGGTTTTATACATACTATCTCATACTTTTCGTCGGCAGCTGTATAGTTGTGGGAGACGAGATTCATGTTATGAGAAAAAAGCATAAGCAGAAAAATATAGGCTGATAACAGAGAAAAGCGCATTCTTTAAGGAATGTGCTTTTTATTAGGAGAAGAATATGAATAAAGGTGATTTTGTTTTAAGGCAGGCAACGGAAAAGGATGCGGAAGAGCTTCTTAAAATATATGCGCCGTATGTAAAAAATACGGCTATCAGTTTTGAGACGGAGGTTCCGTCGGCAGAGGATTTTAAAAGCAGAATAAGGGAAATAGGCGCTTTTTATCCGTATATAGTTTGCGTTTGCGACGGAAAAATTATAGGATATGCTTACGCTTCCGCACTTTCAAAGAGAAAAGCATATTTTAAAAGCGTGGAGTTAAGCATATATCTCGACCCGGATTTTAAGGCAAAGGGGATAGGTTCCGTGCTTTACGGCGCACTTGAAAAGCTTCTTTACGAGCAGGGGATAACAAACCTTTACGCATGCATAGCTCACACGGAGCAAAAGGACGAATTTTTGGATACTCCGAGCGAGGCCTTCCACAGTAAACGCGGATATGAATATGCGGGTCATTTCCATTCCTGCGGAGAAAAGTTCGGCAGACTCTACGACGTCGTATGGATGGAAAAAAGGCTTCCGGAAAAACACGGCGAGGTTAAAAGCATTAGAGAAATTTGTGAAAAAATATCGTTATAAAATAAAGGCGCCTTTAGATAAGGCGCTTTTTTAATCATTCGTTATACGCTTTTTTAAATTTCTTTTCTTTTGAGGTCAAAAGCTCGTTTTGCGCTCTTAAAAGCTCGTTTTCCTTTTTAAGAGCGTCGTAAGCGTCTTTTTCCCGCGCTGTTTTAAGCTGCATATCTCTTAATGCGCGGCGAAGACCCTCCACCTCTTCTTGTATGTTTTTAAGCTCCTCTGCGGCGTGGGTGTAATCGTCCATTATGTTTAAGGCGGCAAGTGTTGAAACGTCAAGAGCGGAGAGGCTGAAGTATGCGTCCTTAAGCTCTTTTATGCGCAAATCAAGCTCTATTGCGATTTTTTGAATATAGTCTGTTTTTTCATCAGATATTATAGAATATTCGCGCCCGCCTATCATAACGCGCGTTTTGTTTTTTGCTTCTTCGGACATAGCGGCTTATCCCCTCAGGTGTTTTTATATATTATACAACATATAGGTATTAAATACAAGAAAAAGTCAAAATATTGTTGTATTATATTGCAAGGTCAGACTCTGTATATTCGTTTATATCGAAGCGTATATCGAGCTCGTGCTCGATTTTCTCTCCGCTTATGATTTCATGAGCCGCGCTCAGTATGCTGAGCTGTTCAAAAACGTCCGCATGATAGCGGATAACGAGGTACGCTTCTTTTGCCTTTGCTTTTTTGATAAGAAGCGGAAGTGCCTCCAAAAGCTTATATTGATCCCAAAATTCAGCGTTTAGCGTTACATTTTCAGGGTGCATGGCTTCCTCCTTTAAATTCCTTTAATTATAATATACGGCATAATTGTTATAACTCGGTTGCGCAAAAGTGAATATTTTTTGAACATTTGTAAACAGAGTAAAAACAGGGCGTAAAAGCGCCGCGCTGATTTGACTTTAAAGTGCATATTGTATATAATTAAAGCTCAAAAGGGGGGTTTTTCCATGAAAAGATTGAGAAAATACCATGCCACGGGAAAGATCTCATACCGCAAAGGAGTGCTTTATGAGATAGACAGGCGCACCGAGGGCGAAGTGAATTTAAAAAATAAAAAGGAAAGCGAATCTGTCGTTTCAAAAATAAAGACGGCGGCGCAGTCCTGTTTTAAAAAAGCTGCGGAATTTTTCGGCGGTGCGGCTGATCTTTTAAGAAGAAAGCTCGGAATAAACACTTCTAAAAGATATCAAAGAAACAAGCGTGTTCACCCGGTAACCCGTGAAGACAAGCTTTTTTACATTTTAACTGCGGGAGTATGCGCCGCGGTGGTGGTTATTACTGCGGTTATTACTACAGTTGCGCTTTCGCGCGACACCGTTACGATTAACGACGAGGGAAGAATAAGCTACGCTACGGTTAAAGACGGACTTACCGTAAGCGAGCTTTTAACGCAAAACGACATTGTGATTAACGAGGGAGACGCCGTAGAGGTTTCCGACGCACAGACGCTTTCAAACGGAATGCAGATAGTTATTCACCGCGCTTTGCCGGTTACTGTGTATGTGGACGGTAAGTCCGTTACGGTGAGTATGCTTGCGGGAACCGTAGAGGATGTTTTAAATGCGGCGGGAGTTACGCTGGGGGAGGCTGACGAGGTGTATCCTTCGCTAAATACTTACGTAACCAATTCAATGACTATAAATATCGTAAGAGTCAACGTTGAATATATAACGGAGACGAGCGCTATAGAATATAAGGAAATTAAAAAGCAGTCCGACAAATATCCCAAGGGAACCACGGTGCTTGCGCAGGCGGGCGTTAACGGAACGCTGCAGAAGAGCATAACCGTAACATATAAGGACGGCGTAGAGTATTCGAGAACGGTTACGGATACAAAGGTCATAAAAGAAGCGCAGGACGAAATAATTTACGTAGGAACATACGTTGCGCCCACCCCGACAAAGAAACCTCAAACCTCTTCCGGCGGCAGCTCTTCGGGAGGCTCTTCCGGCGGTTCGGGAATAACTCCGGGCGGAGATTACGGCCAAAACATCCCTACGGTCGACGGACTTTTAACGCAGATTCCCACCATAAGCCAAATTCATTCGGGCTCTATGGCGGAGCATAAAAGCGTTGCAGCACCGGCGGCGAATCTTATAAAAATGACGGTTACCGCAAAAACGACGTCTTATTGCCTGACGTCTAAAACGGCAACCGGAACATACCCCAGAATAGGCACGGTGGGCGCAGACCCCAAAGTGCTTCCTTACGGAACGATAGTCTACGTTCCCGGTTACGGCTACGGCAGGGTTGAAGACACGGGTTACGGTTTTTCGGACACGGGATATTGGCTGGATTTGTGGCTGCCTACGGTTAACGACTGCAGAATTTGGGGAAGAAAATATTTAAAGGTATACGTTTTAGGATAAGCTATGGAGGGTCTTTATAAAAAAAGCACGGTAAACGAAATTCTGACAAAGCTCAACATAGCTCCGCTTAAAAAGTTCGGGCAGAATTTTCTTTGCGATGAAAACGTGGTCAATAAAATTGCGGATAACGCTGCGGTTTGCGACTATATAATAGAAATAGGGCCGGGCTTGGGAGTTCTTACGCATGCTCTTTCCTTGCGGGCGAAAAAGGTCGTCGCCGTTGAAATTGACGGAGGAATGGTGCGCGCGCTTAATGAAACGCTGGCGGACAGGGATAACGTCACAATAGTAAACGCGGATATTTTAAAGACGGATATAAGAGAGCTTGCGCTTTCGCATTTCGGGACGGACAGCTTCGCCGTTGCCGGCAATCTGCCGTATTATATAACCGCAAAGTGTTTGATGCAGGTGCTTGAAAGCGGCGCGGATGTTAAAAAATATACCGCAATGGTGCAAAGAGAGGTTGCCGAGAGGCTTGCCGCAAACGAGGGCGAGCCGCAATACGGCGCACTTTGCGCTTCTATTAAATATTTCGGCGGCGCAAGAGAAATTATGAAGGTTTCGGCGGACTGTTTTCTGCCCCGCCCGGAGGTAGAGTCTTCCGTAATAGAAATAACGCCTAAAAAGGTGTTTGACGTTTCAAGGCAGGCGTATACGAAAACCGTAAGAGGGCTTTTCGCCATGAGAAGAAAGACGGTTTTAAACAATATGAAAGCAAGCTTTAAGCTTAGCTCCGATGACGCGCAAAATCTGCTTTTAAAATGCGGAATAGACCCGAAGCGGCGGGCGGAAACGTTAAGCGCGCAGGAGTTTGCAAGGCTTGCCGAAGAGATGTTTTAATATAGCGGCGTAAAAAAAGAGCGTTTTTAAAGCGCTCTTTTTGCATTAACCGAAAAACAGCTTTTTCTTTCCCTTTTTGTTTAGGGGATATTCGCGTATTCTCGTTACGTATTCAAGATTTATTATCTGCATATTTCCGGATTCCTCTACCGCAATTCCTCCGCCGTAAACCTCTTTTACAACTCCCGTTATTGTTCCGGAGTCGGGTAAGGTGTAAATAATGCATTCTTTTCCGATGAAATTTTTTGCTAATTCTTCCATTGATATTTTATCCTTCTTTTTATGTTTTGAGCGGATTATTGCGGCGGCGCATACCCGCCTTTTTTTCCGCAATGCGAAAATTATTATGATTAATACTAATAGACCTATTGACGAATATTCCATATGATATTTTTATACGCTTCTTTTTGCGGTAAGCTCCGTTACGGTTAGGCGATATACGTCCGTGTGCAAAAGCGCGCTTTCGTTATATACCGGCTTAAAATCACAGCCGTTATGCTCCATAAGACTGTCAAGCGCTTCTCTTTTTTCCCCGGGTTCCTCTAAAAGAGCGACGTTCGCTTTTCCCATGACGCTTTCATAATGCGCCGTAAATTCGCAGGCGACGTCTGCGGTAACGGTTTTTAAAAGCGTATCCGCTTCAAAGGAAAGCGTTCTCGCCTTTTTTAAAAGCTCCGCCTTTTTGCCGGATTTTGCGCTGTGAAAATATATATAGAGGGCGGAATCTGATATTTTAAGCCCAAAGCTTAAGGGAACTATATATACCTCGCCCTCTTCGTCCGTTAAGCCTATGCGCAAAACGCCTGCGTTTTTTAAGATCTCGGCTTTTTTTAAAAAATCGGTTATTTCTCTTTCTTTTCTTCTCATAATATTATTCTCCGTTGTTTTTTGCCTGTGCGTATGCGCTTCTTATAGTCATAGGCGAGGAACAGACTATCAAAACGACGTCGTTTCCGTCGGAAAAAACGAGAGCTTGTTCATAAAGCGCCGCACCTTCGGGGTCGTATTCTTTAAAAAGAGCTTTTCTTGTCTCGACATGCTTTTTAACTGCGGATTTTGCTTCTTCAACGTCCGAGGCGCTTTTTAGGCGTATCACGGCGATTTCTTCGGGGCCGCCGGAGGAGGAATAACAGAAGAAATATGAGCCGACCTTGCCG